>JANNMP010000301.1:0-2286 GCA_031398015.1 Burkholderiaceae bacterium | reverse complement strand
CCACCTTCGCCGTCATCCCCACCGTGGCGTGGATGTCGAAGAAGGTGGGCAAGAAGAACGCCTTCATGGTGTCGCAGGGCATCTCGCTGCTGGGCTATGTGCTGCTGTGGTTCCTGATGGTGCCCGGCAAACCCTGGATGTTCATGTTTGCGCTGCCGTTCTTTTCGTTCGGCATCGGCGGCCTGTTCACGCTGATGATGTCGATGACGGCCGATGTGTGTGACTTGGACGAACTGGCCACCGGCAAGCGGCGCGAAGGCATCTTCGGCGCCATTTACTGGTGGATGGTGAAGCTGGGCTTTGCGGTCGCGGGCCTGCTCAGCGGGGCCATCATGTCCTTCGTGGCCTTCACCCCGGGCGCTGCCATGCAGCCCGCAGGCGCCGTGGACGGGCTGCGGCTCTTCTACTCCGGCGTGCCCATCGTCGGCACCTTGCTGGCCATGTGGATCATGCGCAACTACGACCTGGACGAGAAGCGCGCCATGCAGGTCAACGCCGAGCTGCAGCGGCGCAAGCAGCGCAGCGAGGCATCGTCGCAGGGCTCGGGAGCCCGGCCTTGGCTGGCCGAGCATGGTCTGCTGCTGCCGGGTGCGGAGGTGTCGCCGCTGGCGGGCAAGGCGCCGGCCGACATTCAGACGCTGTTTGCCGAGCAGTTCCAGGCCAACTTGTACGGCCTGTGTTTCAGTGCCTATCCGCAGGGCCAACGCGCCGGCGACCAATTGCTGGCGGCCGACGTCGGCCGCCGAATCGACCTCATCGCGCCACACACCCGGTGGCTGCGGTCGTTTTCGTGCACCGAAGGCCATGAAGCGATCCCTCGGCTGGCGCGCACCAAGGGCCTGAAGACGATGGTGGGGGCCTGGATCAGCCAGGACCGCGCACGCAACGAGCGCGAGATCGCCGCGCTGCTGCGGCTGGCCCAGGACGGCATGGTCGACGTTGCGGTCGTGGGCAATGAGGTTCTGCTGCGTGGGGAACTGCCCGAACAGGAGTTGCTGGCCTGCCTGGCCCGCGTGCGGGCCGGCGTGCCTGCCGATGTGCGGGTGGGCTGCGTCGACGCGTACTTCCAGTTCCTTGAACGCCCCGCACTGGTGGCAGCCTGCGACGTGCTGCTGCCCAACTGCTACCCCTTTTGGGAAGGCGCCCACATCGACCACGCGGCCCAGTACCTGCGCCGCATGCACGGGCTGGTGAAGGCCGCCGCCGGCGAAGACAAGCCAGTCTTCATCGCCGAGACCGGCTGGCCTGGCCAAGGCCAGGCAGTGGGCGCAGCTGTGCCCTCGGCCGAGAACGCGATGCGCTACTTTGTTGAGGTGCAGCAGTGGGGCCGGCGCGAAGGTGTCAAGCTGTTCTGGTTCTCATCATTCGACGAGCCCTGGAAGCTGAAGCAGGAGGGCGAAGTGGGCACCCAGTGGGGCCTGTGGGACAAGGACGAGCGCCTCAAGTACCTGGCGACCGACGCGTGACGCTCGCACATCACCGCCCGGCTCGAATCATTGCGCAACGCCGCCGGCTGGGGTGGTCAGCGCTGCACCTCAGCCCGGATGCTGACGCGCGGCTTGGTCAACTGGACCCGTGGCTTCTTCGAGGTGCGCGCCAAGCTGCCTTGCGGCCAGGGCACCTGGCCCGCGATCTGGAGTTCTTGCTGCTGAACATCGCCATCGGCTGATCACGACCCCGTGTCAGGGGCGATGCTGGCCTCGACCGCCAGCACGCCCTGGGGGCTGAAGTTCAGCTCAGGGCAGTCCAGCCAGCCAGACGCTGTCTGGATGCGCAGGCGGGTGGCCGTGCCGGCGCGCCAGCGGAACGGCACACCGCCCCAGCTGAAGTGCAGTGCACCGCCGTCGGCCGGCAGCTCTGCGTGGTCCAGCAGCACCGGTTGCAGCCACACCCGCCCGGCGCGAAAGCGCAGCCCCAGCTCACCCCAGCGGGTGAGGATTTCTTCCTTCACCTGGCCGGTCATGCCCGGCTGCTGGGCACCGCCTTCGGCCGGTGTGTGGCTGTACGGGTCGGCCGGGAACGCGCCATAGGCCGCCGCTGTCTTGCGGTAGCCCAGGCCGTCGCGCACCCGCCTGTAGTGCGAGCGCAGCGCAGCCAGCGCCGGGTGGCGCTGGTCTGCCGCAGAAAACACCTGCTCTTGCACCGCCAGCAGCAGCTTGGCCACCATGTGCCAATAGATGCAGCCCAGCCCTTCATAGCCAAACATGGTGCCTGAGCGGCCAGTGAAGCTGTGGTGCTGCAGCACCCGCTCGTAGGCCTGCACCAGCACTGGCAGTTGCGCACCCA
>JANNMP010000276.1:0-17891 GCA_031398015.1 Burkholderiaceae bacterium | reverse complement strand
CGCCGTTGGCGCTGAGCGTGGCGGCGCTGGGGCCGTCGGCGCCACCACGGTGCAATCTGGCTTGCAGCGTGACGGGCATCGGCGGCGGTGCCGGCCAGCGCAGCGCCTGCACTTGCAGCTGCAGGCCTGCCAGCGTGAAGGCCGCAGTGGGCTGCAACGCGGCGTCGCGCCAGCGCACTTCGGCGGCGTTGATCTGCAGGCCGGCCAGGTCCAGCTGCCAGGCGTTGGTGGGCGGTGCGTCGGCGGGCGCTGCGGCGGCGGCAGAGGCCGCTGTGGGCGGCGCCGCCACCGGCGCTTTGCCGGTGGCGGCCAGCCGCATCAGGTTGAGCTGGCCTTGTGCATCACGCGCCACCTCCAGCACCAGGCCGTCGATGGCCAGCAGCCCCAGGCCGATGCGCCGCGCCAGCGGTTGCACGTCGCGCAGCTCCAGCGCCAACGCCTGCCAGGCCAGCAGCGGTGCGCCGACGGCATCGTCCAGCGCCACGTCACGCAGGCCGACGCGGCCTTTGAGCAGCACTGTGGGTGTGCCCTGTGGCGGCAGCGCGAACTGCAGTTGCAACGTGCTGCCCAGGCGGCCACGCTGCAGCCGCAACGGCAGGCTGGCCGGCAGGTAGGGCAGCCAGGGCGCCAGGTCCAGGTCGGCAAAGGCCAGGTTCAGCGCGCCGCTGCGGGTGGCGGCAAACGGCAGGCTCTGGCTGCCGCTGTCGAACTGGGTGCCGTTCAGGCGGAAGGCCAGCCGCGGCTCGGTGTGGATGGCCACATCACCCGGCAGGTTGGACAGCAACGGCAGCGTCAGCGTCAGTGCCTGGATGTCATGCACCTTGGCCACAGGCTGGTCGTCGAGCCTGATTTGCGCATCGCGCAGCGCCAGGTTGTACAGCGCAAATCGCGCCGGCTCGGCCGACGCCGGGGTGTCGCTTGGCGCTGTCAGGCGGGCGATCAGGTCGTCAATGTCGTAGCGGCCGTCGGCGCTGCGGGCCAGGCGCAGGCGCAGGCCGTCGACGCTGATGGACTCGATCACCGGGGCGCGGTGGCGCAGGCTCAGCGGCAGGTGCAGGTCAGCTTGCAGGCGCGCCATCTGCAGCAGCGGCGCGGCATCGGCGCCGGCCGACGGCGCCGCGCCGATGCGCAGGCCCTGCAGGTCGAAGGCCATGCGCCAGGGCTGGAACTGCACCGCCTGCAGCGCCACCGGCCGGCCCAGCAGCTGGCCCAGGCGTGGTGGCAACTGCGACAGCAGCAGTGCCGGCACGCCCCACCTTGCGGCCGCTGCCAGCGCCCCCAGCAACAGCAGCAGCCACAACAGGCGTCTGGTCCAGCGGCGTGCGGGGCCCCGCGCGGCTTCAGGGGTGGCGGCTGCAGCGCTGGCCACGGCGGATCAATCGGGCAGGGTGTCGTCGTCGTCGCGGCCGGGTGGCGCGGCCACGCGGTAGCTCTCGTTGGCCCAGGCGCCCAGGTCAGCGCCGCGGCAGCGCTCGCTGCAGAACGGCCGCCAGGGGTTGCTGGCGGCAAAAACCGCCGGCCGCTTGCAGGTGGGGCAGGGCACGCGGCGCGGCTCGTCAGCCGCCGGCCCGGTCATGCACACAGCGCCAGTTCAAAGGCCATGTCCACCGGCGCCGGGCGCAGCCGGCCGTCGGCGTCGGCGCGCATCAGCCGCACCTGCACCATCAGCCGGTGGCCGGTGATCTCGGGCACCAGGCCGGTGCTGGCGTCAATGCGCAGGCGCAGCAGCTGGTGGCTGCGGCCCTGCGGCAGGCTTTGCTGGAACTGCCCACCCTGGCTGACCACCTTGTGCGGCACGCCGCCCTCACGCACCAGGCCCAGCAACAGCTGCAGCGCCTGGGCCAGTGGCGCCAGCGTGCCCACCCAGCCCAGCAGATCAGCGCGGCGTTGCGCCGGCGGGTGCTGCTGCCAGGCGTAGTAGGCCGGCAGGTCAAATTCACAGGTGCCGCCGGGGATGTTGATGCGGCTGCGCACGCTCATCAGCCACTCATGACCGGCCAGCGCCTGGCCAGCTTTGCCGGGCTGCTGGTTGAGCGCCGCAAACGCACTGTCGATGCGGCCGAGGGTGCCGTCCAGCGCGTCTGCCGACACCTGCGGGTTGCCGCGCATGGCCACGAACAAGGCCTTGTGGCGCTCCAGCTCCTTGAGCACATCGGACTTGAGGTCAGCGCGTGAGGCCACCTCCATGATCTCGAACAGCGTGACCAGGGCAAAGTGGTGGTCCACCGCCGCATCACGCGGCAGCAACTGGCCCAGCCGGTCCAACAGATGCTCCAGCCGCAGCATCGTGCGGATGCTTTCGTTGAACGGGTATTCGTACAGGACCAAGGGGGTTCCAGGTGGCAGCAGACTCAGTGCCGCTGATTCTTCCACAGCGCCTTGCGCGATCAGCCGACCCAGCAGCGCCAGAGCTGGCCCACCTCATCGGCCAGCGCCGCAGGGCTCAGGCCGTCGTTGAACAGCACGGCGTCGGCCAGTGCACGCCGCTGCTGGCGGCTGGCTTGCAGCGCGATCACCCGCTGCACCTGCGCAGCCGACCAGCCCGAGCGCGCCACCACGCGCCGCACCTGGGTGGCTTCATCGCAGTCAACCACCAGGATGCGCTGGCAGCGGCTGCGCCAGTGGCTGCTGGCGTTGAGCAGCGGCACGTCAAACACCACCACGCCGCCGTGTGCAGCGGTGGCCTGGTGCTGAGCCTCGGTGCCGATCATCGGGTGCAAGATGGCTTCGAGCGCCTGCTTGGCGGTGGTGTCGGCAAACACCAGCGTGCGCATGCGGGCGCGGTCGAGTGCGCCGCTGGCATCGGCCACGTCATCGCCAAAGCGCTGGCGCAAGGCCGGCATCGCTGCGCCGCCGGCAGTGGTGAGCGCATGGGCGATGGCGTCGGTGTCCACCAGCGTGGCGCCCAGCCCCACCAGCAGCGCCGCGACCGTGCTCTTGCCGCTGCCGATGCCGCCGGTCAGACCCAGCGTGTCGACCCCTCGCCGAACGGGTACGTTCGGCGATCCCCCGAGGGGATCGCGGGCCGGCTTGGGAGCGGCCCGGCGCTCGTCCCGCGCCGCTTCGATGGGCTTGGTCACATGCCAGGCCACAGTTGCTGAAGCCGGGCACCGAAGAACAGCGCGCAGACACCACCACCGGCCAGGTAGGGCCCGAACGGAATCGGCACGTTGCGGCCGTGGCCACGCGCGGCAATCATGTAGATGCCCACCACCGCGCCCACCGCTGAAGACAGCAAGATGATGCTCGGCAGGGCCTGCCAGCCCAGCAGCGCGCCCAGGCCGGCCAGCAGCTTGAAGTCGCCCTCGGCCATGCCTTGCACACCGCGCACCAGCTTGTAGACAAAGGCCACCAGCCACAGTGCAAAGTAGCCGAAGAAGGCGCCCAGCGCGGCGTCGCTCAGGCTGACCGGAATCCAGCGCTGCCAGGCCGCCACCAGGCCCAGGCCGATCAGCGGCAGCGTCAGGTCGTCGGGCAGCAGCGTGGTGTCCAGGTCGATGAAGGCAGCGGCCACCAGCAGCGCCAGGGCCAGGCAATACACCGCCGTGGCGGCCGTGGGGCCGGCCAGCAGCGCGGCGCCGGCAAACAGCGCGCCGGTGAGCAATTCGACGACCGGGTAACGCGCCGAGATGCGCGTGCCGCAGGCGGCGCACTTGCCACCCAGTCGCAGCCAGCCCAGCAGCGGGATGTTCTCGTGCCAGGCCAGTTGGTGGCCACACTGCGGGCAGCGTGAGCGCGGGCGCGACAGGCTCAAGACAGGCAGCGCGTCGACATCGGCGGCCAGCGCCTGGCCTTGATGCGCCAGTTCGGCCGTGCGTGCAGTGGTGCTGCGCAGCACCCGGGCCATGGCCGCGCCGTCTTGCAGGTAGCCTGCCGCATCGGCCAGCCAGCCACGCTCCAGCAGTTGCGGCAGGCGGTGGATCACCACATTGAGAAAGCTGCCGATCACCAGGCCCAGAACGCCCAGCGCCCACGGCGACAGCAGCACCTCTGCCGATGCAAACCCCATCGGCTCAAACCACCTGGCCGATCTTGAAGATCGGCAGGTACATGGCCACCACGATGCCGCCGATCACCGTGCCCAGCACCACGATGATGATCGGCTCCATCAGGCTGGACAGGCCCTTGACCATGTCATCGACCTCTTCTTCATAGAACTCGGCCGCCTTGCCCAGCATGTGGTCCAGCGAGCCGGACTCCTCGCCGATCGACGCCATCTGGATCACCATGTTCGGGAACACGCCAGTGCCTTGCATCGATGTGGTGAGGGCGCTGCCGGTGGACACGTCGCGCTGGATTTTCTGCGTCGCCTCGGCGTAGACCGCATTGCCTGACGCACCGCCCACTGAATCAAGCGCCTCGACCAGCGGCACGCCGGCAGCGAACATGGTGGACAAGGTGCGGGTCCAGCGCGCGATCACCGACTTGTTGATCAGGTTGCCGAACACCGGGATGCGCAGCAGCAGCCGGTCCATCACCATCTGCATCTTCACCGACCGTTTCCAGGTCTGCATGAACATGTAGCCACCGCCTGCGATCACGCCGAAGAGCACCGGCCACCAGGCGACGAAGAACTCCGACATGGCAATCACCAACAGCGTGGGAGCGGGCAGGTCAGCGCCGAACGAGCTGAACACGTCTTTGAATGCCGGGATCACCTTGATCATGATGATCACCACCACCAGGAAGGCCACCACCAGCACCGCGATCGGGTACATCAGGGCCGACTTGATCTTGCTCTTGATGGCGAGTGTCTTCTCCTGGTAGATGGCCAGGCGCTCCAGCAGTTGCTCCAGGATGCCGCCAGCCTCACCGGCTTCGACTAAGTTGCAGTACAGCGCGTCAAAGTGCATCGGGTGCTTGCGGAACGCCGCCGACAGGCTGGTACCGGTTTCCACGTCAGAGCGGATGTCGCCCAGCAGCTTGGTCAGGCGTGGGTTCACCGCACCGCGGCCGACGATGTCAAAGGCCTGCAGCAATGGCACGCCGGCTTTCATCATCGTGGCCAGCTGGCGGGTGAACAGCGCAATGTCCTTCTGCTTGACCGAACTGCCGCCGCTGATGCGGCGCTTTTTCACCTTGGTCAGCAGGATGCCCTGGCGGCGCAGGTTGGCGCTGACCTGCGCTTCACCGCCGGCACGGGTTTCACCACGCACCACCTTGCCGTTCTTGTCACGGCCTTCCCATTCGAAGACAAGCTCCTTGACGTTTCTTGCGGCTGTTGCAGTCGCCATGCGTGCTCCGGGTCGGATGGGGTGGCGCCGCGCTCAGCGCTGCGGCCACGGGTGGGGCGGGGTTTGGGGGCGCGCGATCAGCATCACTGGTTGGTCACCGCAATCACTTCTTCGAGCGATGTCACGCCCTGGCGCACCTTGACCAGGCCCGACTGGCGCAGGTCACGCACACCGTCGCGCTGGGCCTGCTCGGCGATGTCCATGGCCGTGCCTTCGCTCAATATCACGCGCTGGATGGCTTCGGTCATCGGCATCACCTGGTACACGCCCACCCGGCCCTTGTAGCCGCTGTTGCAGCTGTTGCAGCCCACGGCGCGAAACGGCTTCCAGGAGCCGTCCAGGTCTTCGGGCACATAACCGGCGCGCAGCATCGCTTCGCGAGGGTAGTCGGCCGGCATCTTGCAGTTCTCGCACAGCCGGCGCGCCAGCCGCTGGGCCGTGATCAGGATCACGCTGGAGGCGATGTTGAACGGCGCCACACCCATGTTGAGCAGCCGCGTCAGCGTGGTGGGCGCATCGTTGGTGTGCAGCGTGCTCATCACCATGTGGCCGGTCTGGGCGGCCTTGATCGCGATGTCGGCAGTCTCCAGATCACGGATTTCGCCGACCATGATGATGTCGGGGTCCTGGCGCAGAAACGATTTCAGCGCGGCGGCAAAGTTCAGCCCGGCGCGGTCATTCACGTTGACTTGGTTGACGCCCGGCAGGTTGATTTCAGCCGGGTCTTCGACGGTGGAAATGTTCACGCCCGGCTGGTTCAGGATGTTCAGGCAGCTGTAGAGCGACACCGTCTTGCCCGAGCCGGTGGGCCCGGTGACCAGCACCATGCCGTAGGGGCGCACGATGGCGGTCATCAGCCGCTCTTTCTCGATCTTCTCGTAGCCCAGCGCCTCGATGCCGACCTTGGCCGATGCCGAGTCGAGAATGCGGATCACGATCTTCTCGCCGAACAGCGTGGGCAGTGTGGACACGCGGAAGTCGATCGCCTTGCTGCCGAACTTCATCTTCATGCGGCCGTCCTGCGGCACGCGCTTCTCGGCGATGTCCAGCCGGCTGATGACCTTGATGCGCGACGCGAGCTTTTCCTTGATTGCCAGTGGCGGCTGGGTGATCTCACGCAACTCGCCATCGACCCGGAAACGCACCCGGTAGTGGTACTCGTAGGGCTCGAAGTGCAGGTCGGAGGCGCGCAGGTTGATCGCGTCGATCAGCATCTTTTGCAGGAAGCGCACCACCGGCGCGTCTTCCACTTCGGAGACCACTTCCGACGTCTCGGGCGCGCCGGTGTCGTCGGTCACGTCGAACTCGAAATCGTCGGCGGTCAGCGCTTCCAGGGTTTCTTTGGCGTTGCTGCCTTGGGTTTCCATCAACCGGGCCAGCTTGTCGTACTCGACGATCACCCACTCGGGTGACAGCTGGGTGGCGAACTTGATGCGCTCCACCGCCTCTTGGTCGGTGGGGTCGGCGCCGCCGATGAACAAGCGGTTGCCGCGCCGTCCCAACATCACCAGCTGGTACTGGGTGGCCAGCTTGGGGTCGACCACGCCCTTGGGCAGGCGCTCAAGATCCACCGCTGACAAATCCAGCAGCGGCAGCGCCAGCGAGGTGGACAGTGTGTGGGCCAGATCAAACGCCGACACCGCACCCGAGGCGATCACCGCGCCGATGAAACTGATCTTGCGTTCCTTGGCTGACTTGGCCAGGTCTTCGGCGGCCTTGCTGCCCAGCTTGCCGGCGTGCACCAACACCCTGGCCACGCCGGACAGGGTTGATTGCGGAGGTTCGACCAGGGATTCCAAGACGCGTGACATCGGGCGGCACTTGATCACAACCTGATCACACTGCCAGCGCAGACTGTAACGCCTGCTGCCTGGGGCCTTGGCGCAGAGAACATGGCCTCAATGTCACCAAATCCCAACCCGGCCGGCCCGTTCACGCACTGGCGGCACCATGCAAAAAGCCCCTGGGACGGGGCTTTGGTGTTCAACGTGCCGAACTGAATCTGGTCGGGGTGAGAGGATTCGAACCTCCGGCCTCTACGTCCCGAACGTAGCGCTCTACCAGGCTAAGCTACACCCCGATGCCCGGCGGCGCAAACGCGCACATCAACTGGAGCGCTCCACCGACCGAGCGCACAAGTCTAGCAGAGCCTTCTTCGCCGCCGACTCCGGCAGACAGCACAGCGCCTTGGCCGCCGCATCGGCCTCGGCGCGCGCGGCCTGGCGCGTGGCCTGCAGCGCACCAGTGCTGCGCACGATGGCCAGGATGTCTTTCAAGCGGTCGAGCTCACCATGCTCGATCGCATGGCGGATCAACTGGCGCTCGCCTTCATCGCTGCGCGCCATGGCCACCAGCAGCGGCAGCGTGGGTTTGCCTTCGCGCAGGTCATCACCGACGTTTTTGCCCAGTGACTGGGTGTCGCCTTCGTAGTCCAGCAGATCGTCGACCAGCTGGAAGGCCGTGCCCAGTGAGCGGCCGCAATCGGCACAAGCCTCTTCCACCGCATGCGGTGCGTCGGCCAGCACCGCACCCAGGCGGGCGCTGGCCTCGAACAGCTTGGCGGTCTTGAAGCGGATCACCCGCAGGTAGTCGTCCACTGCCAGGTCGGGGTCATGCATGTTCATCAGCTGCAGCACCTCGCCTTCGGCGATGACGTTGGTGGCGTCGGCCAGCACCTCCAGCACCCGCATGCGGTTGACGCTGACCATCATCTGGAAGGCGCGCGAATACAGAAAGTCACCCACCAGCACGCTGGCGGCGTTGCCGAACAGGGCGTTCGCCGTCTTGCGGCCGCGTCGCAGCGACGACTCATCGACCACGTCGTCGTGCAGCAGAGTGGCGGTGTGGATGAATTCCACCGTGGCCGCCAGCTCATGCCGCTCAGGCCCGACAAAACCCAGCGCCTGGGCAAACAGCAACACCAGCCGTGGGCGGATGCGCTTGCCACCGGCGCTGACGATGTAGTGCGAGATCTGGTTGATCAGCGCCACGTCGGATCGCAGGCGCTGGCCGATGACCTCATCGACCCGCAGCATGTCGGCAGCCATCAGGTCGATGTCGGCCGATGCGGGGGTGAGGAGCTCGTTCACGGGGGCTGGGGTCACGAAGTGATGCAAATTATAGGGAGGCACCGCTCGCGCGCCGCTGGGGCTGGCCGGCTGCCCAGCGCAACGGCGGGTGTGACAGCCGGCTGGCCGACATTTGCCTGCCTGGATTCGGGGCAGGTCTGCTATGATTGCGGGTTACCTCGGTCGTGCCGGGCGCTCGGAAAGCTGAATTCGCTTGTCGGGCGTGACACACCGGGAGTAACACACCGGAAGTGACACACCGGAAGTGACACACCGGGAGTGACACCCGACATCATGCAGAGGCACTTATGTACGCGCTCATCAAAAGCGGTGGCAAGCAATTCAAGGTTGCTGCCGGTGAAAAAATCAAGGTCGAACAGTTGGTTGCGGACGTGGGCCAAGAGATCGTGATCGACCAGGTTCTGGCCGTTGGCAACGGCGCTGACCTGACCATCGGCACGCCCTTGGTGACCGGCGCCACGGTGACAGCCACCGTGGTGGCGCACGGCAAGCACGACAAGGTGCGCATCTTCAAGATGCGGCGCCGCAAGCACTACCAGCGGCACGGCGGCCACCGCCAGACCTTCACCGAGCTGGAAATCGGCGCCATCGGCGTCTGAGCCCGGCCCGTCATCAGGAGCAATTTCCACCATGGCACAGAAAAAAGGCGGCGGCTCAACCCGCAACGGCCGCGACTCACAACCCAAGATGCTGGGCGTCAAGGTGTTTGGCGGCCAAACCATTCCAGCCGGTTCAATCATCGTGCGCCAGCGCGGCACCCGCTTCCACGCCGGCGACAACGTCGGCATGGGCAAGGACCACACCCTGTTTGCGCTGGTCGACGGCCAGGTGTCGTTTGCCATCAAGGGCGCGCTCAACCGCCAGACGGTGTTCGTCAAGCCGGTCGCCACCCCGGCCTGAGCAACAGGCGCAGCCGGGTGAGCCGGCAGCCCAGCCCACAGCCCCGGTTCACCGGGGCTGTTGTGCTTTTGGGGGCGCTTGCCCCAGGGGATGAACCAGCATGAAATTCGTCGACGAAGCCACCATCGACATCGCCGCCGGCAGCGGTGGGGCTGGCTGCATGAGCTTTCGGCGCGAAAAGTTCATCCCTTTCGGCGGCCCCAACGGCGGTGACGGCGGCAAGGGCGGCAGCGTGTGGGCGGTGGCCGACCGCAACCTGAACACGCTGATCGACTATCGCTACGCGCGCCGCCACGAAGCCCGCAACGGCGAGGCCGGACGTGGCTCGGACCAATACGGCGCAGCGGCCGACGACATCGTGTTGCGCATGCCGGTGGGCACCATCGTGCGTGATTTCGACACCGACGAGTTGCTCGCCGAACTGCTCGACCCCGACGTGAAGGTGCTGCTGGCCAAGGGTGGTGATGGCGGCTTCGGCAACCTGCACTTCAAGAGCAGCACCAACCGCGCGCCACGCCAGAAGACCCCGGGCTGGCCTGGCGAGGCCAGGAAGCTCAAGCTCGAATTGCGGGTCTTGGCCGACGTGGGCCTGCTGGGCCTGCCCAACGCGGGCAAGAGCACGCTGATCACCGCGATCAGCAACGCTCGGCCGAAGATCGCCGACTACCCGTTCACCACCCTGCACCCCAACTTGGGCGTGGTGCGCGCCGGGCCCGAGCGCAGCTTTGTGGTGGCTGATCTGCCCGGCCTGATCGAAGGCGCAGCCGACGGCGCCGGCCTGGGCCACCTGTTTCTGCGCCACTTGCAGCGCACGCGGCTGCTGCTGCATGTGGTGGACATGGCGCCGTTCGATGGCATCGACCCGGTGGCGCTGGCCAAGGGCATCGTCAAAGAATTGCGCAAATACGACGAAGCGTTGTACCAGAAGCCCCGCTGGCTGGTGCTGAACAAGCTGGACATGGTGCCCACCGATCAGCGTGCCGCGCTGGTCAAGGATTTCATCAAGCGCCTGCGCTGGAAGGGCCCGGTGTTCAGCGTGTCGGCGCTCGCCCGCGAGGGGCTCGACCCGATGGTGCAGGCCATCTACGAGCATGTGGCGGCGCACAAGGTGCAGGCCCCACCCGAAGTCGACCCACGCTTCGACGCCCCGGCGCCGCAGCCCACCGAAGGTCCGATCAATGACTGAGCCAGCGCTGCTGCAAACCGCGCGCCGCATCGTGGTGAAGGTGGGCTCCAGCCTGGTGACCAATGACGGCCGCGGCATCGATGCCGACGCGGTGGGCAACTGGTGCCGCCAACTGGCTGTGCTGCAGCGCCAGGGCCGCGAGGTGGTGATGGTGAGCAGCGGCGCCATCGCCGAAGGCATGCAGCGCCTGGGCTGGAAGACCCGGCCCACCGAGCTGCATGAGCTGCAGGCCGCCGCCGCCGTCGGCCAGATGGGCCTGGCGCAGACCTATGAATCCCAGCTGCGCCAGCACGGCATGGGCAGTGCCCAGGTGCTGCTGACGCATGCTGACCTGGCCGACCGCGAGCGCTACCTGAACGCCCGCAGCACCCTGCTGACGCTGCTGCAGTTGCAGGTGATCCCGGTGATCAACGAGAACGACACGGTGGTCAATGACGAGATCAAGTTCGGCGACAACGACACCCTGGGGGCGCTGGTGGCCAACCTGGTGGAGGCCGACGTGCTGGTGATCCTGACCGACCAGCGCGGCCTGTACGCCGCAGACCCACGCAAGGTTCCCGACGCGCGCTTCATCGACCTGGCCACCGCCGGTGACCCTGCACTTGAATTGATGGCCGGTGGCGCCGGCTCGGCCATCGGCCGGGGTGGCATGTTGACCAAGATCCTGGCCGCCAAGCGGGCCGCAGGCAGCGGTGCGGCCACCATCATTGCCTATGGGCGCGAGGCAGATGTCTTGTTGCGCCTGGCCGCTGGCGAGGCCATCGGCACCGCGCTGCTGGCCGGCACGCCCAAGCTGGCGGCGCGCAAGCAATGGATGGCCGACCACTTGCAATTGCGCGGCGCGGTGGTGGTGGACGACGGCGCAGTGCTGAAACTGCGCGACGAAGGCAAGAGCCTGCTGCCGATCGGCGTCACCGAGGTGGAAGGTGACTTCCACCGCGGCGACGTGATCGCGGTGCGCTCGGCCGCCGGGTTGGAAATTGCGCGCGGCCTTGCCAACTATGCGTCGACCGAAGCACGGCTCATTGCGCGCAAGCCGTCATCGCAGATCGCTGGCTTGCTGGGTTTCGCCAATGAATCAGAGTTGATCCACCGCGACAATCTTGTCCTGATGTGAGCGCTCAATCTTCGAGTTCGGCCTTGGCCATCTCGATGTCCAGCCGCTCCATCGCATCGGCCGCTTCGCAGGCGGCGGCGTCGGCATAGAGCTTTTCGGCTTCCTTCATGCGCTTGTCGCCTTCGAGCATCACCAGGCCATTGGCGTACTCCACCATCGCAATCGCCGAGCCGGGGTTGAGCTTGAGCGCCTGCTGGTACAGCTTGAGCCCCGTGGCGGCATCGGCACCCTGGGTGCGGCCCAGCAGCTTGCCCACCTTGTCGATCACCTCGGCATGGAAGGCGCCCAGCGCGATGTGGGCGTCGGCATGCTTGGGCTGCAGTTTGATGGTTGTCTCCAGCGCGCCCTTGACCTTGCCGCCCAAGCCCTGGGCCAGCGCCTTGGTCACGCTGATGCCCTGGCTGTAGCGGCCCAGCGCATAGGCCATCCAGTAGTGGGCACTGGGGTTCTTGGGGTCAGCAGCTGCCTGCGCTTCGGCGCGCGCGGCCGCCTCTTGGAACATCGCCAGCCGGGTTTTTTCACTCTTTTCCAGGTAAGTGGCGTAGATGCACTGCGCCTTGTTGGCCACGGTGATGCCGGCCGAAGTTCCGGATGAAGCGGCTTTCAACCCGGCCTCGTGCGCCTTCTGGAACTCACCGGCATGGAACAACGCCCAGGCGCTGAGCACTGCTGCGTCCTTGGGCAGCGGCTCGGCGTCGCCCAGATGCAGGCGGGCCCATTGCTTCTTGAGGGCGGCCGCATCGCGGCTGTAGTCGGCATCGCTGTAGGGGAACGCGGTCCACTTGGTCATGTGTCTTGTCTCCGAACGGTGGGTGGGTTGTTGGCGGTTGTTGGCATCAGGCGGCGCTGCGGTAGGCACCGGCGATCTGGAACAGGTGCTCGCGGGAATGGGGCTCCAGGTAGGGCATCAGCAAGCTCAGCACATGGTAGGCGCCGCGTGACAGCGCGGCCGCAGCGCTCTCGGGCTCCAGCGCGCGGCGCGGGTCGCGCACGTATTCGTAGCTCAGCCAGTACGTGAGCACCACCACCATGGCACTGGCCACCGGCTCGCTCTCGCGGCTGTCGATGCGCAGGCCGCCGCCGCGGGCCAGGCCGTCCAGCACCTGGGCCACCGCGCGCGATTTGTTCTTCAGCACAAACTGGAAATGCGTTTCCAGCCGGCGGTTCTTGCTGAGCAGGTCATTCAAGTCGCGGTACAAAAAGCGGTACTGCCAGATCAGCTCGAACAGCATGTGGAAGAACAACCAGGCGTCTTCGACATTGCGCACGCTGTCGGCGGCATGCAGCAGGTCGTTGAGCCCACGTTCATAGCGGTCGAACAAGGCGTTGATCAATTCGTCCTTGGCCGGGTAGTGGTAGTACAGGTTGCCCGGGCTGATGCCGAGTTCGGCCGAGATCAGCGTGGTGCTGACATTGGGCTCACCGAAGCGGTTGAACAAGTCCAGCGTCACTTCCAGGATGCGCTCTGCGGTGCGGCGGGGCTTCTTGGCGGTTGATTTGCCGCCGGCTTTGGCGCCCGGTGGGTCGGCTGGGGCGGTGGGGTCGGTGGGGTGGGCAGCGGCCATTGGTCAGCTTCAGAGCGTCGGCCAATCTAGCATCAAGCCCGGGTGCCGGGCCTGATCGCTGTCCCTACGCACTGCCTACAATCGCCGCTCGATGCCCGCAGTCAGCTTCCAACAAGTCGAAAAAACCTACACCGGCGCCAGAGGCACATTGCGCGCGTTGGCCGGGGTGTCGTTCGACATCGCCCGGGGTGAGTTCTTCGGCCTGCTGGGCCCCAACGGCGCCGGCAAGACCACGCTGATCTCGATCCTGGCCGGCCTCACACGGCCCACCGGCGGGCGCGTTGCCGTGATGGGCCACGATGTGCAGCGTGACGAAGCCGCTGCCCGCCAGGCGCTGGGCATCGTGCCGCAAGAGCTGGTGTTCGACCCGTTTTTCACCGTGCGCGAAGCGCTGCGCATCCAGAGCGGCTATTTCGGCGTGAAGAACAACGACACCTGGATCGACGAACTGCTGGCCGAGTTGGGCCTGGCCGACAAGGCCAACGCCAACATGCGGCAACTGTCGGGCGGCATGAAGCGCCGGGTGCTGGTGGCGCAGGCGCTGGTGCACCGCCCGCCGGTGATCGTGCTCGACGAGCCCACCGCCGGGCTCGATGTTGAACTGCGGCAGACGCTGTGGGCTTTCATCGCGCGGCTGAACCGCGAAGGCCACACCGTGCTGCTGACCACGCACTACCTGGAAGAAGCCGAGGCCCTGTGCCACCGCATCGGCATGCTGCGCAAGGGTGAGTTGGTGGCGCTGGACCGCACCGCCAGCCTGCTGCAGGCCAGCGCCAGCACCATGCTGCGCTTCAAGACCGACCAGGCGCTGCCGCCCGCACTGGCGCCACTGGCGCGCGTCACCGGGCGCATCGTGCAATTGAAGGCACATGACGCGGCCGAGGTCGAGCAGCAACTGGCCACATTGCGTGAGGCGGGCGTCAAGATCGAGGATCTGGAGATCGGCCGCGCCGACCTGGAAGACGTGTTTGTCGAGATCATGAACGGCGGCCGGCCCAGCGCAGCGCCGGCCCGGCCGCAGGCGGTGGCCGCGTGATCAGGCTGGCAGGCGCCCAGACGCTGTTCAAGAAGGAAATCCGCCGCTTCTGGAACGTCGGCTTCCAGACCGTGTGCGCGCCGGTGCTCACCGCCGTCATGTACCTGCTGATCTTCGGCCATGTGCTGCAAGACAAGGTGCAGGTGTTCGACGGCGTCGGCTACACCAGCTTCCTGATCCCCGGCCTGGTGATGATGAGCGTGCTGCAGAACGCGTTTGCCAACAGTTCCAGCAGCCTGGTGCAAAGCAAGATCACCGGCAACCTGGTGTTCCTGCTGGTCTCGCCGCTGTCGCACTGGGCCTGGTTCGTGGGCTATGTGGGCGCCAGCGTGGTGCGGGGGCTGGTGGTGGGGCTGGGCGTGTTCATCGTCACCGTGTGGTTTGCGCCGCCGGCGTTTGCGCAGCCGCTGTGGATCATCGTGTTTGCGGCGCTGGGCGCCGGCATGCTGGGCGCGCTGGGCCTGGTGGCAGGCCTGTGGGCCGACAAGTTCGACCAGATGGCGGCGTTCCAGAACTTCATCATCATGCCGATGACGTTTCTCTCCGGCGTCTTCTACTCGGTGCATTCCTTGCCGCCGTTCTGGCTGCATGCCAGCCATATGAACCCGTTCTTCTACATGATCGACGGCTTCCGGCGCGGCTTCTTCGGCACCAGCGATGTGTCGCCGTGGCTGAGCCTGGCCGTGGTGGGCACAGCCTTCATCGTGGTGTCGGCGGTGGCACTGCGGCTGCTCAAGACCGGCTACAAGCTGCGGCCCTGACGGCCACACAGCAGCCACCTGAGATACTGCGGTGATGTCCGACCCCACTGCCGATGACGTGCGCGGTTTCATTGCCGCCAGCCTGCCCTGCCAGCACCTGGATGTGGAAGGCGATGGCCGCCACTTCTTTGCCACCATCGTCTCGGCCGAGTTCGAAGGCCTGGCGCGGGTGCGCCGCCACCAGCGGGTCTACACAGCCCTGGGCGATAGAATGCAGGCGCAAATTCATGCGTTGTCGATGAAGACTCTGACCCCTGCGGAATGGGCCGACACCGGGTCGGCCGCGCACCACCCGCACCACCCGCACCACCCACAGCACTGACACACCCGCGGCAGCGCGCAGCGGGTGGCCATCTTGGCGAGCGCAGCGCGAGCCGGCCCCCCTGTCCCGCGAGCGGCTGCCCCCACAGGCACCATCCCATGGACAAACTCCTCATCCGCGGTGGCCGCCGCTTGAATGGCACGGTGCCGATTGCCGGTGCCAAGAACGCTGCCCTGCCTGAGCTGTGCGCGGCGCTGCTGGTCGACGGCATCACCACGCTGCACAACGTGCCGCAACTGCAAGACGTGGCCACCATGCTCAAGCTGCTGCGCAACATGGGCATGGTGGCTGAGCGCCCCGCCGACCAGCCCGATGCACTCACGCTGGACGCCCGCCGCATCGCCTTGCCAGAGGCACCGTACGAGCTGGTCAAGACCATGCGCGCGTCGATCCTGGCCCTCGGCCCGCTGTTGGCCCGCTTCGGCCAGGCGCGGGTGTCGCTGCCCGGCGGCTGCGCCATCGGCTCGCGCCCGGTCGATCAACACATCAAGGGCCTGCAGGCCATGGGCGCGCTGATCACCGTGGACCACGGCTACATCGTGGCCAAGGCGCAGCGGCTCAAGGGCGCGCGCATCACCACCGACATGGTCACCGTCACCGGCACCGAAAACCTGCTGATGGCCGCCACCCTGGCCGACGGTGAGACCGTGCTGGAGAACGCCGCCCAGGAGCCCGAGATCCCTGATCTGGCCAAGCTGCTGATCAGCATGGGCGCCCAGATTGAGGGCCACGGCACAAGCCGCATCCGCATCCAGGGTGTGGCCAGCCTGCATGCACCGGCGCTGCCACACCGCATCGTGCCCGACCGCATCGAGGCCGGCACCTTTTTGTGCGCGGTGGCGGCCACCGGCGGTGATGTGACGCTGCAAGGCGCCGACGCCCACCACCTGGACGCGGTGGTCGACAAGCTGCGTGAGGCCGGCGCCAACATCACCGACGGCGTGCAAGGCGGCGAACCGTGGATCCGCGTGCGCGGCGATGGCCGCCCCCGCGCGGTGGGCTTTCGCACCAGTGAATATCCAGCCTTCCCCACCGACATGCAGGCCCAGTTCATGGCGGTCAACTGCATTGCCAGCGGCACCGCGCGCATCAGCGAGACCATCTTCGAGAACCGCTTCATGCATGTGAACGAGCTGGTGCGCCTGGGCGCCCACATCGAGGTCGACGGCCACACGGCAGTGGTCACAGGCGTGCCGCTGCTGCAGGGAGCCACGGTGATGGCCACCGACCTGCGTGCCTCGGCCAGCCTGGTGATTGCCGGCCTGGTGGCCCAGGGCGAAACCCAGATCGACCGCATCTACCACCTGGACCGCGGCTACGACCGCATGGAAGCCAAGCTGCGCGCCATCGGTGCCGACATCGAAAGGCAACGCTGATGCCCGGCAACCAGCCAGCCACCATCACCCTGGCGCTGAGCAAGGGCCGCATCTTCGATGACTGCCGCCCGTTGCTGGCTGCGGCCGGCATCGAGGTGGCTGAAGACCCCGAGCAAAGCCGCAAGCTGATCCTGCCCACCAGCCAGCCTGGCGTGCGGGTGGTGCTGGTGCGCGCCAGCGACGTGCCCACCTATGTGGAGCACGGCGGCGCCGACCTGGGCGTGGTGGGCCTGGACACGCTGCTCGAGCACGCCGATGACCTGGCCAGCAGCGGGCTGTATGTGCCGGTGGATTTGCGCATTGCCCGCTGCCGCATCAGCGTGGCCACGCGGGCTGACTTCGATTACGCCGCTGCCATCAGGCAAGGCTCGCGCATCCGCGTGGCCAGCAAGTACACCCAGATCGCCCGCCGGCACTTTGCCGACAAGGGTGTGCATGTGGACCTGATCAAGCTGTATGGGTCGATGGAGCTGGCGCCGCTCACCGGCCTGGCCGATGCCATCGTTGACCTGGTGTCCACCGGCAGCACGCTCAAGGCCAACCACCTGGTGGAGGTGGAGCACATCTGCGACATCAGCGCCCGCCTGGTGGTGAACCAGGCGGCGCTGAAACTCAAGCGCGAGCCGCTGCGCCGCTTGATCGATGCCTTTGCCCGCGCTGCGGGCTGACACTTGCCCCTGCCCACCGCCATGGCCACCGTCAACATCCGCCACCTGCACACAGTCAGCGCTGACTTCGACGCCGAGTTCCAGCGTGTGCTGCACTGGTCGGCCGAGACCGACGACGCCATTGAGCAGCGCGTGGCAGCCATCCTGGCCGACGTGCGCCAGCGTGGTGATGCGGCAGTGCTGGAGTACACCGCACGCTTTGACGGCTTGCAGGCAGCCAGCGTGGCGGCGCTGGAATTGAGCCGCGCCGAGTTGCAAGCCGCGTTCGACGGCCTGCCACCGGCCCAGCGCCAAGCGCTGGAAGCCGCCGCCGCGCGGGTGCGCAGCTACCACCAGCGCCAATTGCAGGCTTGCGGCCTGAGCTGGCAGTACCACGACGACGACGGCACGTTGCTGGGCCAGAAGGTGACACCGCTGGACCGGGTGGGCATCTACGTGCCCGGCGGCAAGGCGGCCTACCCATCCAGCGTGCTGATGAATGCCATCCCGGCCCAGGTGGCGGGCGTAGCTGAAGTCATCATGGTCGTGCCCACGCCGCGTGGTGAACGCAACGCGCTGGTGCTGGCGGCGGCGTTCGTGGCCGGTGCCCACCGCGTCTTCACCATCGGTGGCGCGCAGGCCATCGCGGCGCTGGCCT
>JANNMP010000251.1:0-6147 GCA_031398015.1 Burkholderiaceae bacterium | reverse complement strand
GTGAATTCGCGGGCCCTGACCACGGCCACCATGCGAGATGCGGCAGCGCATGAGCAATTCGCGGAAGATCCAGTAGAGCGCACTGGAACTCCAGTGCCCGCCGCGCGGTGAGGGGAAGAAGTACGCATCGGCCGGCTGCCGGCCGATCTCGGCAGCGTACTTCTGCAAGCGCTGCACCAGCGGCAATGCCGGAGGCACCAGCCGATCCTTGCCGAACTTGGTGTCGTTGATCCGAAGCACACCCTGGACAAGGTCGACGTCGTCGACTCGCAGCTTCAGGACTTCGTTCAGCCGCAACCCGCAGCCGTAAAGCAGCCGGAAGACCTCGGGCATGATGACGTGGCGCATGGGCGTCTGAGCATCGGGTTCGAGCCGATCCACTGCATCGATCACCCGCCGAATCTCGTCGTGCGTCAGGATGCGGGGAATGAAGTATGTCGCGGCCTTGGCGCCGATGGCCCGGTCCGGAACATCCGCAGGATGCCCCATCCGGACCAGGAACATGGCGAACTGCCGCACCACAGAGATCCGGCCGAGCTGGGTGTTCGCGTTCTCGTGGGGCTGCTTGGCCAGCCATTGCCAGCTGAGCGACTTCGACAGCTCGCACCGTTGTAGTCCCTGCTGGCACAGGAAGGCGTCGAACCGGCGCAGGATCAAGGCGTTCTCGACGTAGCGGTAGCCACAAGCCCGCTTCTCCTGGACGAACTGCTCCAACAAGGGAGCCAGCAGACTGTGACCGCCGACAGGCGTGAGTTCATTGGGCATGGTGCAGCTCCTCGGTATTGAGGGCCGCGATGCGCAGGGTCTCAACATCGGCCTTCGCGTAGATGAAAGTCGTCGCCGGTGATGCGTGCCCGAGGACCGCGGAGATGACGTGGAACGGCGTCTCCGCCCGCAGCAGCCGGGTCGCCAGTGTGTGGCGCAGCGAATGCAGGCCCTGGCGCTGCTTGGTTCGGAACTCGATCCCCGCCAGTTCACGCCAGTGGCTGACAACCCGGTAGAGGCGGTCGCGTTCGCAGAAGGAGTCGAACGGCGGCGTCAGGTTGAGGAACACTTGACGGTGGGCCACTGCGGGACGGCCGGCACGCAGGTAGTCGATCAGCGCGGCGCCGACCTCCTCACTCAGGGGTAGGACCAGCGGCGCGCCGGTCTTGTCCTGCTCGATCTCGATGGTGGCGGAAGACCAGTGCAAGTCATCGAGCGTCAGGCTCTTGATGTCGCCCAGGCGCAGTCCCAGGCGCGCCGCGAGCAGCAGGATCGCGTAGTCGCGCTTGCCCTTCGGCGAGCTGCGGTCGACGGCGTCAAGCAGCTTGGCGACGAGTTCCAAGTCCCAGACCGATGGAACAGTGGCGTGCTTCGCGAGCCGGATCGTGGGCAGCGCGGTGCTGAAGTCCCGCGGCACGATGTCGCGCATGAATAGGAACTGAAAGAACTGCCGCAGGTGGGAAGCCTCGCGCGACACCGTCTTGGGCTTCCACTCCGACCTGGACTGGATGAAGGCGCTGATGTCGTCGGCCCGCAACCGGTCCAGCGAGTCCAGGCCGCGGGACCTCAGGAAGTCGAGGAAGACGGCGATGCTGTGCATCCGCTCGGCCAGACTGGAGCGGCGCAGGTGGCGCCGCTCCCTCGCATACTGCTCGTACTCGCGCAGCGGCCTGTGCATGCCAACCGGGATGCGCAACCCGGTGGTCTCGACGGAGAAGCGCGCGATGGTGCCCGTGCGGGCAAAGTCATCGAGAACCTTGATGCCGAAGACGAGGTGCCGTCGCCAGTGCCCACCCTTCTTGAGTTGTTCGCCCTCGCGGAGGCCGTAGGCCTGCTCGAAGCGCAGCGCAAGGTCTCTCGAATACTCGTTGGCGCATTCCGCAGCATGGGCGAACTCGGTGAGGCGCTCCCACACGCGCTTGTAGCGGTTCAGGGTTCGGGTGGTGTAGCTGCGCATCAGCAGCTCTTGCGCCGCAGCCGCGCAGAGCCGGTCCAGCGCCAGCGCGCCGGGCACATCGGAGTTGAGCGAATCCATGATCGTCTCCTGGTGAACGGCGGCCCCAGCGGCCACCGGCGAGGACGATCATGGAACTGTTATGTGCAGTGCGCGCCATCCTGCTCTGCAGGTGGATCGCTACTCTCGGACGGCTTGCTGCGCATAACAACTGACGAACCTAAATAGACCGCGGTGATCTGCTCACGCTCGTGCCCCAGCTCGCGCGAGATCGTCAGGCGTGCTTGCCTGTCGATCACCTTCTGATCCGTACTCAGTTGCTTCGAGGTCGGCCCACCCGCAGCCGGCGCTTTCCAGCCCGTCAGCTCCGCGTAGCGCGCCTGCGCGTAGTGGTGCCGCAGCCCATGAACGCGGTCGATGCCAGCTTGCGCCGTCTGCGCCTTGAACCGATTGAGCTGGTCCCTGTACGACATCTCGGCCGGGATCAAACTGCCCGCGCCGGCAAGCTGTTTGGCCTCGTGCAACAGCGCGTGTTGCGCCTCCGTGCGAATCGGAATGTCGCGCTCCTTGCCACCCTTGGTCCAACTGGCCTTCAGGTGTAGCACGTCGCCACGATCGGCCCAGGTCGGACGCAGCTTGATGCTCTCCTCGCGCCGCAGCCCGAACGCTTCCTGCAGCCGCAGCGACAGGGCCGTGTAGGGGTCGGACACGGCCGCCAGCTTGTCGGCATCGAGCTCGTGCGCCTTCGAGACGTTGGTGACGTGTCGCCGCACGGCGATGCCATAGACCGCGTTGTCGCGCGCGACGATGTTCTGCTTGTCGATCTTCTCGGCCAGCCAACGCAAGGCGCTCATGCGGTTCTTGAACGTGCCAGCGCTGATTTCTTCCGCATGCCAGCGCTCGACCAGGTGCTCGACATGCTTCGAGCGCACGCCGGTTGCACGCAGATGCCGAAAGCCATCCTCGTCGAGCTGGTTGGCGATCAAGGTCAGGATGCTCTCTCGATCGTAAGCGTCCGGGCACGGCATCTTGAAACGCAGATAGGCGCATAGGAGCCTCGTGTCCACCTCAACTCTTGGTGGACACGTGAACACTATCCAGACCCAACCGCACGTCGATGGCCGCAGGCGCCGTCGCCTGCACAGTGACGAGTTCAAGGCCAACGCGGTGGCGTCGTGCACTCAGCCTGGCATGTCGATGGCGGCCGTGGCGATGGCCAACGGCGTCAACGCGAACCTGCTGCGACGCTGGGTGCGTGAAGCTGAACTTCGTCCCGGTGGCGATCGGCCCGATGCACCGGTGGCGACCATCGCGCTGCCGGGCGCGAGGCCGCCGGCCTTCGTGCCGATGCAGTTGCCGGCCAGGAGCGTGGCGGCGGACATCCGCATCGAACTGCGCCGCGGTGCAACTTCGGTCGCCGTGACCTGGCCCGCCGGCGCCGCTGCCGAGTGCGCGGCCTGGATGCGGGAGCTGCTGAAGTGATCCGCATGTCCTTCATACGAATAGACGCGATGTGGCTGGCGGTCGAGCCGGTGGACATGCGCGCCGGCGCCGACCGGTTGATCGCCCGCGTGGTCGCGGTGTTCGGCGCTGCACAGGCGCACCACGGCTACCTCTTCGCCAATGCACGCGGCACACGGATGAAGCTGCTGGTGCATGACGGCTTCGGTGTGTGGTGCGCCGCGCGGCGCCTGAACCAGGGCCGCTTCATGTGGCCCCACGCGACGACGGGCGCGCTGCCCCAGCTCACCCAAGCGCAATTCGACGCACTGGTGCTGGGCCTGCCGTGGCAGCGCCTGACACAGCTGCAGACTCTCACGCACGTCTGATTGCGTGACCCCGGCGCCGCCTGGGAAGGCGTGCGCGCAGGGCAATTCGAAGATGCCCCGATGACGGCTGAGGCTGGGCTGCCGACAATGTCGGCATGCTCGATGTGAACGCGCTCAAGGCCACAGACCTCAAGGGTCTGAGCAAGGGCGCCGTCACCGAGATCGCTGCGGCGCTGCTGGCCCAATTGGCGGCCCAGCATGCCGCCATCTCTGCCAAGGACGCGACCATCGCCCGGCGCGAGCGCGAGATCAAGTTCAAGGACGCCAAGATCGAGCGCATCACGTTCGAGCTGGCGCGGCTGAAGGCCTGGAAGTTCGGCGCCAGGACCGAGGCGATGAGCGCCGAGCAGCGTCAGCTGTTCGAGGACACGCTGGCCGAGGACGAGGCCGATCTGCAGGCGCAGCTGGATGCGCTGCAGGCCCAAGGTGCTCAGCCGGACACGCCGCAAGCCGACAGGCCCAAGCGCCGGCCGCGCCGTGAGAAGCTGCCCGAGCACCTGCGGCGTGTGGAGCACCACCACGAGCCCGAGAGCACCACCTGCCCGACGCCGGACTGCGGGCAGGCCATGGTGCGCATCGGCGAAGACGTCAGCGAACGGCTGGACGTCGTGCCGGCCGAGTTCTTCGTGCACCGGCATATTCGTGGCAAGTGGGCATGCCGCTGCTGTCAGCGACTCGTGCAGGAGCATGTTGAGCCGCAGATCATCGACAAGGGCGTGCCCACGGCGGGCCTGGTCGCGCACACGCTGGTGGCTCACTTCGTGGACCATCTGCCGTACTACCGGATCGAGCAGATCAACGCGCGCTCGGGCGTGCACACGCCGCGCTCGACGCTGGCGTCGTGGTCGGGGGCAGGCGGCGCCAGCCTGGCGCCGCTGCTCGAGGCGCATCGCGACTTCGTGCTGAGCGCCAAGGTGCTGCACGCCGACGAGACCCCGGTGAGGCTGCTGGATCCCGGCGCGGGCAAGACGGCCAAGGCCTATGTCTGGGCGTATGCGAGGGGCGAGCACGACGACACACCGGGGGTCATCTACGACTTCTGCATTGGCCGGGGCTCCAAGTACCCGGCGGACTTCCTCAGAACCTGGACCGGCACGCTGACCTGCGACGACTACGGGGGCTATGACGTCGTCTTCAAGCGCGAAGGCTGCATCGAGGCGGGGTGCCTGGCCCATGCGCGCAGGAAGTTCGATGAGCTGGCCAAGGCGGGCGCGAGCCAGGTAGCGGTGCAGGCGATCCAGCGCATCGCGCGGATCTACCGCGTCGAGAGCCAGGCGCGCGAGATGACGCCCGAGGCCCGGCACGCGCATCGCCAGCAGCACACGCGGCCGCTGTGGGACGAGTTGCATGCGTGGATGAAGCTGGAGCGCAGCCGCGTGCCCGATGGCGGCGGCATCGCCGCCGCGCTCGACTACAGCCTCAAGCGTTGGCAAGCACTCGGACGATTCCTGTGCAATGGGGCGGTGAGCGTGGACAACAACCACATCGAGAACCTCGTGCGGCCCTGGGCCATGGGTCGCAAGGCATGGCTGTTCGCCGGCAGCGAACTCGCCGGCAAGCGTGCGGCGATGGTGATGAGCCTGGCGCAGTCGGCCAAGCTCCACGGGCATGACCCGTGGGTCTACCTCAAGGACGTGCTGGCAAGACTGCCGACGCACCTGAACAGCCGCATCGACGAGTTGCTGCCCCACCGCTGGCAGCCATGCCCCAGCAGCTGAGCCTGCCGGGGCTGCAGCCCACGGCCGAACTCTTCGAGCCGGACATCCCGGCCCGGCGCGGCAGGCCGCAGGACTACAAGTTGTTCTTCGGACTGTTCCTGCCCCCGGGTGATGCGCAGCGCCTGGCCGACGGCGCCGACGCGCTGCGCCTGCAGCATGGATTGACCGGTGAACGACTGGCCGCTGAGCGGCTGCACATCACGCTGCTCGTGGTGGATGACTTGCACGACACCGTGCCCCTGGCGACGGTCAACGCGGCGAGGGCCGCAGCGGCCGGCGTGGACTGTGCCCCGCTGCACATCGCCTTCGACCACGCCCTGAGCTTCCGGCCCAACAACGCCTTCGTGCTGCGCTGCGATGCCCGCAGCGACGCAGTCATCGCCCGGCTTCGGCGAACCCTGACGCTGGGGCTGCGCCGCGTCGGCCTGCGCCCCAAGCAGTCGCACACGCCGCACATGACGTTGCTGTACAACCAGCGCCTCATACCGCCGCAGCACATCCCGCCGCTTCGATGGACCGCGCATGAGTTCGCTCTCGTACTCAGCCATACCCGGCGGACCCATCACCAGTGGATCGATCGATGGCCTTTGCTCGACCGCCCACGATCAGCAACAAACTGAACTCATTCATCACGGTCAAGATGGGTTGGCTGGACGCTTAC
>JANNMP010000225.1:0-3796 GCA_031398015.1 Burkholderiaceae bacterium | reverse complement strand
CCTTTGTCAACACCTTCTCGGCCACGGCGGCTGCAGTGCTGGCCTGGTGCATCGGTGAAACGCTGATGCGCGGCAAAGCCTCCATGCTCGGCGCGGCCTCTGGCGCGGTGGCCGGCCTGGTGGCGATCACCCCGGCCTGCGGCAACGTTGGCCTGATGGGCGCCATCGTCATCGGCTTTGTCGCCGGTTTTGCCTGCCTGTGGGGTGTGCACAGCCTGAAGAAGCTGCTGGGTGCCGATGATTCGCTGGACGTGTTCGGCGTGCACGGCGTGGGCGGCATCGTGGGTGCGCTGCTCACTGGCGTGTTCAACACGCAGGACCTGGGCGGCCCTGGTCTGGTGACCGATTGGGTGACGGCCACGGTCGGCAGCAACAGCATCGGCACCCAGGTGTGGATCCAGTTGAAGGGCGTGCTGGTCACCATCGTCTGGTCGGCGGTGGTGGCGGCCATTGCCTTCAAGATCACTGACCTGGTGGTGGGCTTGCGCGTGACGGAAGAAGAAGAGCGCGAAGGCCTGGACATCAGCGCACACGGCGAGACGGCATACAGCAAGTAGGCCCAGAACGCCGGCCGACAAGCCGGTGCGCTGCCAAGGGGCTGCCGCAGGGCAGCCCTTTTTTTGGCCGTGGCGCTGCCGCATGCTTGCCCAATGGGCGCCGGGCCCCATCTGCCAGAATCTTTCGTTTCCGCCCCGATCCGCCCGTCACCCAGGCAACGCCCCATGGTCCCCCACCTCATCACCGCGCTCACCGGCCCGATCAACGAGTTGGAAGCGCGCATCCTTGACTCGATGCCCGCCATCGAGCGCTGGTTCCGGCTGGAGTGGATGGAGCACACACCGCCGTTTTATTGCTCGGTGGACTTGCGCAACGCCGGCTTCAAGCTGGCGCCGGTGGACACCACGCTGTTCCCGATGGGCTTCAACAACCTGACACCCGAGATGCTGCCGCTGGCGGTGCAGGCGGCGATGGCGGCGATCGAGAAGATCTGCCCCGAAGCCAAGAACCTGCTGCTGATCCCCGAATCAGCGCACAGCCGCAACACCTTCTACTTGAGCAGCGTGCAGCGGCTGGTGCGCATCTTCACCCAGGCCGGGCTGAACGTGCGCCTGGGCACGCTGGATGCGGCTGTGAAGTCACCCACCCCGGTGGCCCTGCCCGACGGCAGCAGCCTGGTGCTGGAGCCATTGCTGCGCACCCGCGGGCGCCTGGGCCTCAAAGGCTTCGACCCCTGCACCATCTTGCTCAACAACGACTTGTCCGCTGGTGTGCCACGTGCGCTGCAGCACTTGCATGAGCAATACCTGCTGCCGCCGCTGCACGCGGGCTGGGGTGTGCGCCGCATGAGCCAGCACTTCCAGAGCTACGAAGAAGTGGCCAAGAAGTTTGCCAAGCTGCTGGGCATGGACCCGTGGCTGATCAACCCGATGTTCGGCCAGTGCACCGAGGTGGACCCGAGCGACCCCGCCGGGGTGGACAGTGTGCAGACCCAAGTGGACGCACTGCTGGCCAAGGTGCGGCGCAAGTACAAGGAATACGGCATCAACGAGAAGCCTTTCGTGGTGGTCAAGGCCGACACCGGTGACGACCCGCTGGGCCCGATGACCGTGCGTGACGCCAAGGACCTGGGCGAGGCCTACAAGCGTGCACGCCAGCGCGCCGGCGGGGCTGCAGGTGATGTGGCGGTGGCCGAGGCCACGCAAGTGATCATCCAGGAAGGTGTGCCCACCTACGAGCGGGTGAACGACGCCGTGGCCGAGCCGGTGGTGACGATGATCGACCGCTATGTGGTGGGTGGCTACTACCGTGTGCATTCCGAGCGCGGCACCGACGAAAGCCTGAGCGCACCGGGCGCCCGCTACGTGCCGCTGGCTTTTGCCGGCAGCCACCACCTGCCACGCCCGGGTGAAAAGCCCGGCGCCAACGCACCCAACCGCTTCTACATGTACGGCGTGATTGGCCGCCTGGCGATGCTGGCCGCCAGCTACGAGCTGGAAGCCACCGACCCCGACGCCGAACTCGACGCCTGAGGCCGGTTGCGGTTTGCCGTCGTTGCGCCGCACAAGTTGCGCCGCACAGGATCAGGCGCAGAATCGGCCGCTGGTTGACAGCAGGCTCCGCATCGCGGGGCCCCACCATGTGAGCACGGCCCACGCCCCCAAGACCCCCGCCGCCCTGGCCGCGCTCACCCTCGGCGCCCTGGGCGTGGTGTACGGTGACATCGGCACCAGCCCGCTGTATGCGCTCAAAGAGGTGTTCCACGGTGGCCATGTGGCCACCACGCCGGCCAACATCCTGGGCGTGCTGTCGCTGATCTTCTGGACGCTGACCATCATCGTCTCGCTGAAGTACGTGCTGCTGATCCTGCGCGCCGACAACAACGGCGAAGGTGGGCTGATCGCGATGCTGGCGCTGGCCACCTCGGCAGTGAAGGACAAGCCCGCGCTGCGCAGTACGCTGATGACGGTGGGCCTGTTCGGCACGGCCATCTTCTACGGCGACGGCGTCATCACGCCGGCCATCTCGGTGCTGTCGGCCGTTGAAGGCCTGGAAGTGGTGGCACCCCGGCTGCACAACGTGGTGATTCCGATCACGTTGCTGGTGCTGACCGGGCTGTTTGCGGTGCAGCGCTTCGGCACCGGTGGCATCGGCAAGTTCTTCGGCCCGATCACGCTGGTGTGGTTCATCGTGCTGGTGGCGCTGGGCCTGCCGCACATCCTGGCCAACCCGGCGGTGCTGGTGGCGCTGAACCCGCTGTACGCGGCCCAGTTCTTCATCGCCCAGCCAATGGTGGCCTTCATCGGCCTGGGCGCGGTGGTGCTGTGCGTGACCGGTGGCGAGGCGCTGTATGCCGACATGGGCCACTTCGGCAAGCGCCCGATCCGCATTGCCTGGTATGCGTTTGTGATGCCGGCCCTGGTGGTCAACTACTTCGGCCAGGGCGCGATGCTGCTCAACGCACCCGAGGCGGTGAAGAACCCGTTCTTCCTGATGGCGCCTGATTGGTCCCGGCTGCCGCTGGTGCTGTTGGCCACGGCGGCCACGGTGATCGCCTCGCAGGCGCTGATCTCGGCGGCGTTCTCGGTCACCAAGCAGGCCATACAGCTGGGCATCCTGCCGCGCATGCAGGTGCGCCACACCTCGGTGAAGGACACCGGCCAGATCTACGTGCCCTTCGTCAACTGGGGCCTGTTCGTGTTCATCGTGCTGGCGGTGGGCTTGTTCAAGTCATCATCGAACCTGGCCTCGGCCTACGGCATTGCGGTGACGCTGGACATGACCATCACCACAGTGATGACCTTCTTCGTCATCCGCTACGGCTGGAAGTACCCGCTGTGGCTGTGCGTGCTGGCCACCGGCTTCTTCTTCGTCATCGACATCACCTTCTTTGCCAGCAACATGCTCAAGCTAGTGGCCGGCGGCTGGTTCCCCATCGTCATCGGCATCGGCATGTTCACACTGATGCTGACCTGGGTGCAGGGCCGCAAACTGATGACGGACCGGCTGCGTGATGAGGCCATCGACCTGAACAGTTTTCTGGACGCGGTGTTCGTCAGCCCACCCAAGCGGGTGGAGGGCACGGCGGTGTTTTTGTCCGGTGAAGTGGGCCTGACCCCCAATGCGCTGATGCACAACCTGAAGCACAACAAGGTGCTGCACGAGTACAACCTGTTCATCACCGTGCGCCACCACGACGTGCCGTGGGTCGGCTTGAACAAGCGCATCGCGATGACCAGCCTGGGCCATGATTGCTGGCAGGTGGTGCTGCACTTCGGCTTCAAGAACGACCCGGATG
>JANNMP010000535.1:0-6123 GCA_031398015.1 Burkholderiaceae bacterium | reverse complement strand
CCGCTGTTGTCGTGCCGGCCGACTTAAGTGATGCTTAAGCCGTGCTGCCTGACACTGGCCGCATTGATTGGCGACCCTGACTGGCGACCCTGACTGGCAACCCTGCCCACACCCAGCCCCACCGATGCGACTGCTGCTGATCGAAGACGACCCGATGATCGGCCGCGCGCTGCACGCCGCGCTGGTGGCCAGCGGCTTTGCGGTCGATTGGGTGCAAGACGGCCGCGCTGGAGAGCTGGCGCTGGGCAACGGTGGCTACGACCTGGTCCTGCTTGACCTCGGCCTGCCCTTGAAGGACGGCATGCTGCTGCTGCGCCAGTTGCGTGCGCGCGGTGATGCCGTGCCGGTGCTGGTGATCAGCGCGCGCGACACCGTGGGCGACCGCGTGCTCGGGCTCGACAGCGGTGCCGACGACTACCTGCTCAAGCCGTTTGAGCTGGACGAACTGATCGCCCGCGTGCGTGCGCTGGTCAGACGCTCGGCGGGCGTGGCGGCGCCGGTGTTCGCCTGCGCCGGCATCACGCTCGACCCGGCCTTGCGCCACGCCACGGTTGACGGGCGCGCACTCGCGCTGACAGCGCATGAATTTTCGCTGCTTGAAGCGCTGCTGCGCCGGCCCGGTGCGGTCATCTCGCGACGGCGGCTCGAGGACAGCCTCTACGCCTGGGGCGACGAAGTGGCGAGCAACACCGTTGAAGTGCATCTGCACCACCTGCGGCGCAAGCTCGGCGCCGAGCGCATCGTCAACGTGCGTGGTGTGGGCTACCGGCTGGCCGGGCCTTGAGCGCGGCGGTGCGCCGATGCGATCAATCCGCCGGCGGGTGATCGCTCTCGCACTGGTGACACTGGCAGCGGGCGTGGGGGTGGCGGTGCCACTGACGTACATGGCGACGCTGGAGGACATCGACGAGCTGTTCGACGAACGGCTGCGCCAGGTCGCGGTGTCGGTGGCGGCCAGCCGCGACGCACCCGGGGCTGCCGGCGGCGCGCTGTTGGCGCCACCACTGCCGGGCCGTGACGCCGACGACGACGACATCGACCTGGTCACCGAGGTCTGGCGCAGCGACGGCCGGCGCTTGTGGAGCACGCACCCGCAGATCGGTCTGCCGCTGCGCGCCACACCTGGCCTGGCCCAGGTGCAACTGCAGGGGCGCTGGTGGCATGTCTACGCCGTGGCTGCCGACGGCCTGATCGTGCAGGTTGCACAGCCGGCTGCCGAGCGTGCAGAGTTCGCTGCCGACGCGGCCTGGAACCTGGCTGCGGCGCTGCTGCTGGTGTTTGCTGCCGTTGCCGCCGCGCTGGTGCTGGCGCTGCGCCTGGCACTGGCGCCGCTGGACCGCACGGCGGCGACGGTGGCCAGCCGCAACGAACAGTCACTGGCGCCGATCGGCCAGCACGATGCACCGCGTGAACTGCGCCCGCTGCTGGCGGCGATCGACGCGTTGCTGGCCAGGCTTGCCGACGCACTGGGGCAGCAGCGCCGCTTTGTTGCCGATGCCGCGCATGAGCTGCGCACGCCGGTGACGGCGCTGAAGCTGCAGCTGGCCTGGCTTGAGCGTGCAGCCAACCCCGCGCAGCGCGACGAAGCATTGGCCGCGCTGCACACCGGCATCCACCGGGCGCAGCGGCTGGTGGAGCAGTTGCTCGACCTGTCGCGCGCCGAGCCCGATGCGCCGCTGCAGATGCGCGTGGTGGACCTGGCCGATCTGGTGCAACAGGTCGTGGCCGAACGCGCGGCGCTGGCGCAGCGGCAGGGCACAACGCTGCGCACACGCACGCAAGGCAGCGCCATCGCCAGCGCCATCGCCAGCGCCATCGTCACCCAGGCGGACCCCCATGCCATTGCCACGCTGCTGCGCAACCTGGTCGACAACGCGCTGCGCCATGGCGGCGGCGGCGGGTCGGTCGATGTGGCGGCGTTGTTGATCGATGGCCGGCCTGCACTGCGTGTCAGCGATCAGGGCCCTGGCATCGCGCCCAGCGAACGCGCCAGGGTCTTCGAACGCTTTTACCGGCGCGACGCCGGTGGCGCGGCCGACCGGGCGGCGCCCGGCCCGGGCAGCGGCCTTGGCCTGGCGATCGTCAAGGCCATTGCCGACCGCCACGGCGCGACAGTGCGGCTTGAAGACGGCGCAGCGGGCGTCGGCCTGGCCGCCGTCGTGGTCTTCCGGCCAACAGGCGCTGCCGCAAGCAGCCATGCCGGCGGTGAGGCTGTTGACCACGATTCGACTGCTTGACGCCAGCACGGCCACCAGGCCTTCCAGGCCGGCGCCGTCGCGGCACGTTTGTCGGGCAGGGTGGCATCGCTGCGCTGGCTGTGCGCCACCCAGCGCCCGCCGGCATCGGTGTTGGGCTGCAGTGTCAGCAGCAGTTCATCGCCCACGGCCAGGCCGCTGGTGGCGCCGGCAAATTGCTGGCGGCCGAGCGTGAAGGCCTGGCCACCGCCGACCGATGCATGGTGAACGGGCGGGTGGGGTGCGGCATGGGGCTTTGCATCGGGCTGCGGTGCATGCCAGACATGGAACGTTTGCACATTCAATGTGAAGAAATGTGCTGCCGGCCAGGCCCCGTGCCGGGCCATGGGCCGCCGCAGAATTGGCCCATGCCACCGCGCCGCTGGATCGCCCACCTCGACATGGACGCGTTTTATGCCTCGGTGGAACTGCTGCGCTACCCCGAGCTGCAAGGCCAGGCGGTGGTCATCGGCGGTGGCCGGCGCCACCAGCCGCAGCTGCTGGCCGACGGCACACGCAGCTTCGCCACACTGGCGGGCTATGCCGGGCGCGGCGTGGCCACCACCGCCACCTACGCGGCGCGTGATCTGGGCGTGCACAGCGGCATGGGCCTGATGAAGGCCGCGCTGCGCGCGCCGCAGGCGGTGCTGCTGCCGGTGGACTTTGAGCAGTACCGGGCCTATTCACGGCGCTTCAAGGCGGCGGTGGCCGAGCTGGCGCCAGTGATCGAAGACCGCGGCATCGACGAGATCTACATCGACCTGAGCGACCTGCCCGGCGCGCAAGACAGCGTGGCGCATGACCCGCACGGCGGCGTGCGCGCCATCGCGCTGGACTTGAAGATCAACGTCAAGCGCGCCACCGGCCTGAGCTGCTCGATCGGCGTGACACCCAACAAGCTGCTGAGCAAGATTGCCAGCGAGCTGGACAAACCCGACGGCCTGACGCTGCTGACCGCAGACGAGCTGCCCAGCCGCATCTGGCCGCTGCCGGCGCGCCGCATCAACGGCATCGGCCCCAAGGCCGGCGCCAAGCTGGCAGCGCTGGGCATCGAGACCATCGGCCAGATCGCTGAACATGACCGCGCCTGGCTGGTGCAGCAATTCGGCCGCGCCTACGGCAACTGGCTGCACGACGCCAGCCACGGCGTGGACGACCGGCCGCTGGCCACCCGCAGTGAGCCGGTGAGCATGAGCATGAGCCGCGAGACCACCTTTGACCGTGACCTGCATGCCCAGCGCGACAAGGCCGAGCTGGGCGCCATCTTCACCCAGCTGGCCGCGCAGGTGGCCACTGACCTGCAGCGCAAGGGCTATCTGGGCCGCACCATCGGCATCAAATTGCGCTTCGACGACTTCAAGACCGTGACGCGGGACCTGACGCTGGACACACCCACCGCCGAGGCCAGCGCCATCCGCGCAGCCGCCGGCCTGTGCCTGAAGCGGGTGGACCTGGCACGGCGCATCCGCCTGCTGGGCGTGCGGGTGGGGGCGCTGCAGCGTGCGCCGGGCATGGCCTGATCAGGCCGGCGGTGGCGGCGGCACCGTGGTGGGCAGCCGCCACATCCAGTAGGCCACCGCCGCGCAGCACAGCACCGGCACGGCCGCCCAGTGTGGCGGCAGCAGCAGCGCCGCAGCCACGCAACTGATGCTCATCATCAGCCAGGCCAGCTGCTTGGCGCGCAGCGGCATGGCGCGGTGGCTGCGCCAGTTGCGGATCGGCGGGCCCAGGTGGCGGTGGGCCAGCAGCCAGGCCTCCAGCCGGGTGCTGCCGCGTGAAAAGCAGAACGCCGCCAGCAGCACGAAGGGCACCGTGGGCAGCAGCGGCAAGACGATGCCGACGGCGCCAGCCACCAGTGCCAGCACACCCGCCGCACACCAAAGCGTGCGCTGCCAGATTGGGCGCGGGGGGCGCGGCAACGGGCGTGGCATCGGGCGCGGCATCGGGCTCTTGGGGGGCGCGGCGGTCTGAGGGTCAACAGGCATCGGTGCATCGTAGCGGCCGGCTACGATCAGCCGGGCCGCACCGAGCCCACCGAGGACCCCACCATGCCCGTGATCACCACCATCGAAGACCTGCGCGTGCTGGCCCAGAAACGCGTGCCACGCATGTTCTATGACTACGCCGACTCGGGCAGCTGGACCGAAGGCACCTACCGCGCCAATGAGGCCGATTTCCAGGGCATCAAGCTGCGCCAGCGGGTGGCGGTGAACATGGAGAACCGCAGCACGGCGGTGATGATGGTTGGCATCGCCGCCAAGATGCCGGTGGCCATCGCCCCGGTGGGGCTGACGGGCATGCAGCATGCCGACGGCGAAATCCACGCCGCGTTGGCGGCGCACAAGTTCGGCATCCCGTTCACGCTGAGCACGATGAGCATCTGCTCGATCGAAGACATCGCCCAGGCCACCAAGGCGCCGTTCATCTTCCAGCTCTACATGATGCGCGACCGCGACGCCATGGCCCGCATGATCGACCGCTGCAAGGCCGCCCACTGCAACGCGCTGGTGCTGACGCTGGACCTGCAGGTGATCGGCCAGCGCCACAAGGATTTGAAGAACGGCCTCACCGCCCCGCCCCGGCCCACGCTGCGCAACATCCTGAACCTGCTGGGCAAGCCACGCTGGTGCTTGGGGCTGCTGCGCACCCGCCGGCGCAGCTTCGGCAACCTGGTGGGCCATGTCAAAGGTGTCAGCGACATGAGCAGCCTGGCGGCCTGGACCAACGAACAATTCGACCCGCGCCTGAACTGGGACGACGTGGCCTGGGTCAAGCAGCAATGGGGCGGCAAGCTGATCCTCAAAGGCATCATGGACGTGGAAGACGCGCGCCTGGCGGTGGCGAGTGGCGCCGACGCCATCGTCGTCAGCAACCACGGCGGGCGCCAGTTGGACGGCGCGCCGTCGAGCATCAGCGCGCTGCCGGCGATTGCGGCGGCCGTGGGCCACCAGACCGAGGTGTGGATGGACGGCGGCATCCGCAGCGGCCAGGACGTGCTGAAGGCCTGGGCCCTGGGCGCACGCGGCACGATGATCGGCCGCGCGATGGTCTACGGCCTGGGCGCGATGGGCGAGGCCGGTGTCACCAAGGCGCTGCAGATCATCCACAAGGAGCTGGACGTGACGATGGCGTTCTGCGGCCATACCAACATTGCCAATGTTGACCAGCGCATCTTGCTGGCGGGCACGTATCCGGTGGGGTAGCAGGGGCAACCTCGGTACAACGCCTGGCTTGTGAGCGCACGCGCCGCCTGCCGCCACACCGATCAGCATATTGCAGCCGGATGGCTGCACGGTCGCCACCCGACCCAGATCGCCGAGTGCGCCTGTGCGCCCGGCGCGCTGCGCTGGTCTGCGCGTCTTCACCTGGGTGAATGACGACCGCTGCCTGGACAGCGAGCATCTCCCCCAGCGCCGGATGTCCCGGCGATGGAGCCCAGCATGCAGAACCCGGCACGACGACATCCCCTTGGTCACGGCGCGGCGCATCCAGCCTTGCACGCGGCGGCATGCAGTGATGGTCAGCCAGATCCAATGCCCGCAGGTTTGCACACCGCGCAGGCCGTGCATGGGGTGGCGTGCACTGCGACGGCCTCAGCCAAAGCGCAGCAGCGCAACACGTTCGGCACCGATCGCAGGTCCGTGCGCGCACTGCGACAGACGCTGCAACCAGCGCTGAAAAAGCTGCTGCTTGCAACTGCTGCGCTGGCCGTGTTCACCATCGATGCCCAGGCTGCGGCCATCATGCGCTTCACCGACACTGGGACGGGTGTGTCCGGTGTGCTGTCAGGCTCGCTCGACTTGACTGGCTTGGGCCCGTCGGGCTTGTTCGGCGCCGCCGTCGGGATGGAATCCAGCACGGGCCGCATCGGGTTCGGCGCGGCAGGTGC
>JANNMP010000193.1:0-2989 GCA_031398015.1 Burkholderiaceae bacterium | reverse complement strand
GCCCCAGGTGGAGACCACCATCGCCAGCGCGGTCAGCAGTGACTGTGAATACAGGCAGTGCGTCAGCACCAGAAAGAAGCCGAGAAAGAAGATCACCATCGCGTCGCGGCGGGCGCGCAGCTCCAGCGTTTTCAATGCCATCAGCACCACCAGCAGGGTGACGCCGGCCTCCTTGCCCAGCAGGGTGCGCTCATTCCAGGCGGTGAGGCCCACCGCCACCGCCAGCACCACGGCCACCTTCCAGCGGCCGGGCAGCGCTCCGCTGACCAGTGCCAGGTGGGCCCGCCACAGCAGCACCAGCGCGGTCAGCGCGCCGCACCAGGGCGCCAGGTGCGCCAGGTGCGGCATCACGGTCCAGCCGATCAGTGCCAGCTGGAACAGCGTGTCGCGGGTTTCACGCGGCCATTGGCGCCAGGCGCCCAGGCGGGCACGCAGCGCCGGGGTGCTGAGCGCACCGGCGGCAGTGATGGGCGCGTCTGTGCTGCCGGCCATGCTCAAGCCCTGCTGGGGCGTGTTGTGGCCGATTGCCACAGTGCCAGCGCCTGCAGCGCATCGCGCCGCTGGCCTTCGCCGCTGGCCTGCGGCAAGTCCAGCCCGGGCAGCTTCAGGCCGAAGCCCAGGCCGCTGCGCTCGGCGGCCAGCACCCACGCGGCCAGACGTGACAGCCGTGCTTCGGCGTCAGCCGCACCGGCGCTGGCGTAATCCAGCACCAGGGCCTGGGCGGCGCTGGCGCTGGTGTCGCGGCTGACCAGCTCACCGGTGCGGGCCACCTTCTTCCACACCACCTGGCGCAGCGGGTCACCACGGCGGTAGGCGCGCACGCCTTCAAACTCACCGCCACTGCCGCTGCGCGCCTGCAGTTCGCCGTGGTGGATGGGTGAGCCGGCGGGCAGCGGCAATGCCGGGCTTTCAGGCGCCGGGTAGACCAGCGCGCTGGCGGCTGGCCGCCACACCGTCCAGGCGCGGAACAGGCCGAGCGGAAAGTGCGTTTCCACCAGCAGCGTGGGCAGGGCATGGCGGCCGCGCAGCGGCGGTGTGAAACGCAGCCGCAGCTGGCTGCTGCCCTGGGCCGGCACGTCACAGAAGGCCATGCCGGCGCGGCGGTCGGCATACAGCGCCAGGCCCACGCCGTGGCGGCCGGCGCCGGGGTTGTCGAGTACCACCTCCAGCGTGGCGGGCTCGCCGGCAAACACCGGCGCCGGCGGTTTGACGCGCAACACCAGCCGGCGCAGGTTGCCATGGGTCTCGTGCATGGCCACCAGGGCCGCGCCGGTCAACAAGAAGGTGAGCGCATAGCCCAGGTTGAGCTGGTAGTTGACCGAGGCCAGCAGCATCACCGCCAGCGTCAGGCCAAAGCCCCAGCCGGCCTTGGTGGGCAGGATGTACAGGTTGCGCTGCGTCAGCGTGCAGCTGTCGCAACGCGGCAGGCGGTTCTCGAACCAGGCGCGGACGCGGCCTCGCAACATGTGCGCAAACTCAAGGCAAGCCGACGGCCTCGACCATCGCCCGCACCTGCTCCACCCGGCCACGCCCGGCGCCGCCCACCGGCACCAGGCGGTGGGGTGTTGTCTGCGGCAGGATGGCCTGGATGTCGTCGGGCGCCACGTAATCGCGCTGGGCCAGCAGCGCCCGGGCGCGGGCAGCGCGCAGCACGGCGATGCCGGCGCGGGGGCTCAGGCCTTCGGCAAACCATTGCCCCGAGCGGCTGGCGGCGATCAGCGCCTGCAGGTAATCCCGCAGTGCGTCCGACACATGCACCTGGTGCACGGCGGCCTGGGCCAGCACCAGCTCGGCAGGGCTCATCACCGCGCCCAGGCTGGCCACCAGGTGGCGGCGGTCGACACCGGCCAGCAGCGCACGTTCACTGGCCCGGTCTGGGTAGCCCAGGGTGATGCACATCAGGAAGCGGTCGAGCTGGCTCTCGGGCAGCGGATAGGTGCCGAGCTGGTCACTGGGGTTCTGGGTGGCGATCACGAAGAACGGCTTGGGCAGCGGCCGGGTTTCGTTTTCCACCGTCACCTGCTGCTCTTCCATCGCTTCGAGCAGCGCGCTCTGGCTCTTGGGGCCGGCGCGGTTGATCTCATCGGCCAGCAGCACCTGGGTGAACACCGGGCCGGGGTGGAAGTTGAAAGCCTCTTTGCTGCGCTCGAAGACGCTGACACCGATCAGGTCCGACGGCATCAGGTCGGCGGTGAACTGCACGCGTGAGAACTTCAGCCCGAGTGAGACCGCCAGCGCATGCGCCAGCGTGGTCTTGCCGACGCCGGGCAGGTCTTCGATCAGCAAGTGGCCACCGGCCAGCAGGCAGGCGATGCAGTCGTCGATCTGTGCCTGCTTGCCGACGATGATGCTGCCGATCTGGCTTGTCAGCCGCGCCAGGCGCTGGGCAAGGTTCGAGTCGGCCATCCATGGCACCATACCGGAAAAGACTTCCCGCCCACGATGACGACTGCCTTCTACAGCCCCGCCGAGTGCCGTTTGCACGACATGGGCGATGGCCACCCTGAATGCCCGCAGCGGCTGGATGCGATCAGTGACCAGCTGCTGGCCTCGGGCCTGGGGCAGGTGCTTGACCACCGAGACGCACCGCCGGCCACGCCAGCGCAATTGGCGCGTGCACACACTGCGGGTTATGTGGCCGAGCTGGCCGAGTTCATGGCCCAGGTGCAGGCCAGCGGCGCACCGCGCCACATCGACCCCGACACCATCGTGTGCCCCGGCACCTGGCAAGCGGCGTTGCACGCAGCCGGCGCGGCGGTGGCAGCCACCGAGGCGGTGGTGGGTGGCGAGGTGGACAACGCCTTCTGCGCCATCCGCCCGCCCGGCCACCATGCCATGCGCAGCCAGAGCATGGGCTTCTGCTTCTTCAACAACGTGGCCATCGCGGCGCGGCATGCGCTGGACGTGCGCGGCCCTGAGGCGGGAATCCATCGCGTGGCCATCGTCGACTTCGACGTGCACCATGGCAACGGCACCGAGGACATCATTG
>JANNMP010000532.1:0-5525 GCA_031398015.1 Burkholderiaceae bacterium | reverse complement strand
CAGGCTTGTCCTGCAGGGCACGCGTGGGTGACAGCTTTGAGTGCTGGGTGTCCCGCCCATAGGCCGACGCGAGAGCGTCGGGACAGGCTGCCGTGCTCTGCTGCGTGTCCCCCGACGCTCACCACCTCCGTGGCGCATTCGGATTGAAAACCATCGAAGTCCACCTCTGTGTCCGGGACGTGGGCACCGGGTGACCGGCTGACGGAGGTAAAGGAGGAGACGCTGGCCGCTTTCGGCCTGCGTCGGGGGACACGCAGCAGAGCACGGCAGCCTGGCCCGACGCTCTCGCGCCGGCCTATGGGCGGGAAACCCAGCACTCAAAGCTGTCACCCACGCGTGCCCTGCAGGACAAGCCTGTGCCTAGCATCAGCGACAACAGCCGACGCGATCACCATGCCGCCACCCCCATTCCCCGGCCACATCGGCACCACCATCGCCGAGTCCACACCCTGGTGGCCACCGCGTGCCGATGCCGCACCACCGAAGCCCAACGTGCTGGTGGTGCTGTTCGACGACGTCGGCTTCGCCGACTTCGGCTGCTACGGCTCAGCCATCCGCACGCCCACCATCGATGCGATGGCCGCGCAAGGCCTGCGGCTCACCGGCTTTCACACCACGGCGATGTGCAGCACCACGCGCGCGGCGCTGCTCACCGGCTGCAACCACCACCGCGTGGGCATGGGCTGCCTGGCCAACTTCGACAGTGGCTTTCCGGGCTACCGCGGCAAGATCGCCGCCGAGGCGGCCACGCTGCCCGAGACGCTGCGCCCACATGGCTATGTGAACTACATGGTGGGCAAGTGGCATGTCACGCCGCTGAACGAAACCGGCCCCACCGGGCCGTTCGACGGCTGGCCGCTGGGCCGGGGTTATGACAGGTTCTATGGCTTCATGGACGCCGAGACCGACCAGTACGCGCCCGAGCTGGTGCGCGACAACACGCCGATCCCGGTGCCCGGCAGCTTCGAGACCGGCTACCACTTGAGCGCCGACCTGGTGGACCAGAGCATCCGCTTCCTGGCCGACCACCAGGCTGATCAGCCCGGCCGGCCCTGGCACCTTTGGCTGGCACTCGGCGCCTGCCATGCGCCGCACCAGGCGCCGGCCGCGCTGATCCGCAGTTATGACGCCACCTTTGCCGACGGCTGGGATGCCGAGCGTGCGCGCCGGCTGGCGCGGCAGTTGGCCCTGGGCGTGGTGCCAGCGGGCACCACATTGCCAACACGCAACCCGGGTGTGAAGCCCTGGGCCGAGCACCCGGCAGAACTGCAAGCGGTGATGACCCGCCTGCAATCGGCCTATGCCGCGATGCTGGACCATGCCGACCAGCAACTGGCCCGCTTGGTGGACCACCTGCGTTGCAGCGGCCAGCTTGACAACACCATCGTGCTGTTGCTGTCGGACAACGGCGCCAGCCAGGAGGGTGGGCCGTTCGGCTTCGTCAACGCGATGGGCCCGTACAACCAGGTGGCCGAGCCGCCACCGGCCAAGGCCGCGCGCATCAACGACATCGGCGGGCCCGGCACGCACAGCAATTTCCCGTGGGGCTGGGCGATGTGTGCCAACACGCCGCTCAAGCGCTACAAGCAGAACACCCATGGCGGTGGCATCCGCGACCCGTTGATCGTGGCTTGGCCGCAGGGCCTCGCCGCACGCGGTGAACTGCGCCACCAGTTCGCCCATGCCAGCGATGTGCTGCCCACGCTGCTCGATTTGCTGGGCCTGCCGGCCTTGCAGCAGCGCCACGGTGTGCCGTGCCTGGCGTTTGACGGCCAGAGTTTTGCGCCCGCGCTGCGTGACGCCGCAGCGCCGTCGCGCAGCAAGCCGCAACTGTTCGAGATGTTCGGCCACCGCGGCCTGTGGCATGGCGGCTGGAAGGCAGTGGCCTTCCACCCCAGCGGCCAACCCTTGGATGCCGATGTCTGGGAGCTGTACCAGTTGGATGCCGACTTCGCCGAGAACCACGACCTGGCGGCTGCGCAGCCAGCCAAGCTGGCCGAATTGCAGGCCCTGTGGTGGCAGGAAGCACGGCGCTGCCAGGTGCTGCCGCTGGACGACCGTTTTGGCCCGCGCTTTGCCGAGAATGGGCGCCGGGTGCAGGGGGCGCGGCGGCAGTTCGTGTTCCACGCCGGCATGGGCCACCTGCCCACCGACGTGGCACCCGACGTGCGCGGTCGGCACTATCACATGGAGGCCGATGTGGTGCTGGCTGGCGCGCACGACGAAGGCGTGTTGATCGCCCATGGCGACGCCACCTCGGGCTACAGCCTGTACCTGCAGGCTGGCCACCTGGTGCATGACCTGAACGTGGGGGGCTGCCACCAGCTGCTGCGCTCGGCCCAGCCGTTGGCAGCCGGCCACCACACGCTGGGCGTGGCCGTGCAGCAGGGCCCGCTCACCACGCTGCAACTGCCGGTGGGCCTGGCGGTGCAGGTGCCGGCCTGGCGCCAGGCCACGCTGCTGGTCGATGGCGAGGTGGTGGCCACGGCCCGGCATGCACATGGCTTCAACAGCCTGATCTCCTGGTCGGGGCTGGACATCGGGCTTGACCGCGGCTCACCGGTGTCGCAGTACGCGGCGCCGTTTGTCTTCACCGGCCGTTTGAAACGCGTGACTGTGACGCTGGACGGCCAAGGCGGGGCCGACGGCGACGCGGTTGGCCAGGCCGAGATGGCGCGGCAGTGAGCCGCAAACATCAAGCAGTTCGACCCAAGGAGACGACGATGGCAGACCACGACACCCAAGCCGCACCCCCCGGCCCGCCCGGCGCCAAGCCCGCCACCGCCACCACCCGCGCCTGCCAGCATGCGGCACGGCGCTGGTTGCCGCTGGCCGACACCCGCAGCTTTGACGATGCCTGGCGCGGCCATGTGGCCGACCTGCCTGCCGGCGCCATCACCCGCGCCAGCGGTGGCCCGGTGTGGAACCTGGCGGCCTACGGCTTTCTGGCCGATGAAGAAGCGCCCGACAGCGTGCACCCGGCGCTGTGGCGCCATGCCAGGGTCAACATGGTCACCGGCCTGTTCAAGGTGGTTGAGCGGGTCTGGCAGGTGCGTGGCCTGGACATCTCGAACATGACGATCATCGAGGGCGACACCGGCCTGATCGTGATCGACCCGCTGATCAGCACCGAGGTGGCCGCTGCCGGCATGGCGCTGTACTTTGCCCACCGGCCGAAGAAGCCGGTGCTGGCCATGGTCTACAGCCACAGCCATGTCGACCACTTTGGCGGCGTGCGCGGCGTCATCGACGAGGCCGACGTGCGTGCCGGCCGCGTGATGGTGATTGCGCCCGCCGGCTTCATGCAAGAAGCGGTGGCCGAGAACATGCTGGCCGGCAACGCGATGCTGCGCCGGGCGCTGTTCCAGTTCGGCCCGCTGCTGCCCAAGGGCGTGCGTGGGCAGGTGGACGCCGGCCTGGGCAAGACCACCAGCACCGGCACGGTGACGCTGATCGCGCCGACGCTGGTGATCCAGCAGCCAGTGGAGCGCCATGTGATCGATGGCATCGAGTGCATCTTCGAGCTGACGCCGGGTGCCGAGGCGCCGGCCGAATTGATCATCCACCACCCCGGCCTGCGGGTGCTGAACATGACCGAGATCAGCAGCCAGAACTTCCACAACCTGCTGCCGCTGCGGGGCGCGCAAGCCCGCGATGCACTGGCCTGGGCGCACTACCTGGACGGTGCCTTGCAGCGCTACGGCGCGGCCAGCGATGTGCTGATCGCCCAGCACCATTGGCCGGTGTGGGGCGGCGCGGCCATCGATGGCTTTCTGCGCCGCCAGCGTGATCTCTACAAATACGTGCATGACCAGACCCTGCGGCTGATGAACCACGGCCTGCTTGCGCCTGAGATTGCCGAGCGCCTGCAACTGCCCAACAGCCTGCTGCAGGACTGGGCGTGCCACGGCTTCTATGGCACGGTCAAGCACAACGTCAAAGCCATCGTGCAGCGTTATCTGGGCGCCTACGACGGCAACCCGGCACATCTGGACGCACTGCCGCCAGCCGAGACAGCGCGCAAGACGCTGGCCTACATGGGCGGGCCGGATGCAGTGCTGGCGCGCGCCCGCGCCGATTTCGATGCCGGTGAGTACCGCTGGGTGGCGCAAATCTGCGCGCTGCTGGCGCATGCGGGATCTGCAGCCGACGGCTTCGTGGCCGATGCCCAGGCGCTGGGCGCCGACGCGCTGGAGCAACTGGGCTACCAGGCTGAATCAGCCACCTGGCGCAATGCCTACTTGCAGGCAGTGATGGAGTTGCGCCACGGCGTGCCCAAGCTGCCCGGCAATGCGCCGCCGGTGCGCGACATCGTGCTGGCGCTGCCGCTGGGCCTGTTCTTCGACACCTTGGCAATGCGGCTGGACGGCGCCAAGGCCGACGGCCTGCACCTGCGGCTGAACTGGTTGTTCACCGACACCGGCGAGCAGGTGCTGCTGAACCTGGAGAACTGTGCGCTGACCCATCGCCTGGGCGTGGTTGACCCGCGAGCCGATGCCACGCTGCGCCTGGCACGCACAACGCTTGATCAGATCAGCCTGCAGAAGCTGGGCTTTGCCGAGGCGGTGCAGAGCGGCCAGGTGGTGGTGGACGGAGACGCCCAGGCGGTGCTGCGGCTGATGGGCATGCTCGACAGCTTCAACCGCATGTTTGCGGTGGTGGGGCCACGGCCCTGATGCGGCGGCCGGCAGCGGTCAGGCCGCCGGGTCGGCCGATTGCCGCTGCCGCCGTGCGGCGCCACCCAGCAGCGCCAGCCCGGCCAGCAGCAGCGCCACAGTCGCGGGTTCGGGCACCGACACCACCAGCAGCGTCACATCGTGCGGGTTGTAGATGGCCTCGAAGGCAATGCCGGCTGCAAAACCCTCGCTCAGCACGTTGGCGAAGGTGCTGCCGGCCAGACGCTGGTCGAAGGTGACGACGATGAAGCTGTCGCCCACCACCGGCACATAGCCAGCGTACCGCGCCACGATGCTGCCAGCCAGCGTCACATCGTCGGTGACCGCCAGCAAGTCGTTGCTGGCCAGGCTGGCCAGGTCGATGCGCACCGCACCGGTGGCCTGCTGCCGCAAGTCGCCGTCCAGCGTCAGGCGGCCGATGCCGAAGCCCGGGCTGAGCACGCCCTGGTTCGACACGTCGCCGTTCAAGTGCGTGGCAATCGTGCCGTTGCCCGCCACCGTGCCGGCGTTGGCGAAGCTCGCATTGCTGCCCAGATAGACCGCGCCAGCGGCGATGTTGACCAGGCCGTCGTTGGTGTGGCCCGACACCACCTGGAAGCTGCCCGCATCGATGTTGAGCGTGCCGCTGTTGTTGAAGGCCACGCCCAGGTCGACCGTGGTGGTGGTGTTGGCCAGCTTGTTGTAGGTGCCGCTGTTGTTGAAGGCGTGCGGCCCGCCGGTGTTGTGCTCGATGAACGATGCAAAGGCATTGGCGTCGTTGAAGGTGCCGGCGTTGTGGATGGTGGCGCCGTTCCAGAAGCGGATGGCGTTGTTGTTGTCGGCGGTGTTGCCGCTCCAGGTGGTGGTGGC
>JANNMP010000170.1:0-13479 GCA_031398015.1 Burkholderiaceae bacterium | reverse complement strand
GGGGCCGATGTTCGGTGACGCGCTGGTGCTGCGCGCCGCGCGGGCCTATGAAAGCCTGCGGCCGATTGCCAAGCCGCCGCTGGCTTGGGCGGCGTGAAGGTCAAGCCACGCTGACCTGGGACCAGGGTGGTCACACCACGCCGACCTGGGGCCAGCGTGGTCACGCCACGCTGGTGGCCTTCCAGCTGTTGCGGTCGATCGCCCACGAGCCCACTGAATCGGGCGTGCCGTGCGAGAAGAAATCCAGCCGCAGCGCGCTGGGGTCGGTGCTCAACAGGCCGTAGTTCTGGCACTTCGAGCCCACGCCGACCAGCTTGTTGATCGCCGCGCCGGATGCCGTGGCGTCGTGCAGCCAGCGGCCGTCGCCCAGGTTGGTGGACTTGAAGCGGTTGGCATGGATGTCACCGCTCAACACCAGGATCTTGTGCTTGCGCGCCAGCGCCAGCAGCCAGGCGTGGTCGTCGAACAGCGCCCAGCGCGCGTCGTCATCGGCCTGCACCACCGAGCCCGACGCGACCAGATGCACCGCAGCCGGCGCCGCTGCCAGCTTGGCCTCGATCTGGGCGCGCTGGTCGGAGCCCAGCAATTCACGGCCGATGCGCCAGGAGCGGCCGTCGGTCAGGTGCAGGTGCAGATCAGGTGCCAGCGCGCGGTGGCGGTAGCCGGGCGGCGGCTCGCTGGGCTGGTTGATCACCGCATCATTGAAGGCGCTGGGGAAGCTGCCCGGCGCCAGCCGCTCGTCCAGCGTGCGCCGGAAGGCGTTGAACAACGCGCGCGAGGTGCGGATGTTGTCCTTGTAGATGCGCTTGCTGATCGCGCCCTCGCCATGGCTCTCGTCCCAGAGAAAGTCATGGTCGTCCCAGATCGCGTCAGTGGCCACGGCCTTGACCAGGGCGCGGAACTGCGGCTGGTCCAGCTGCACCCGCCAGCGCTGCAGCACATGCTGCAGAAAATCCGCCGGCCCCAGCTCTTTGGGGTGGATCACGCCGATGGGGTAGGGCGGGGCGTCGATGTAGACCGAGTCACCCAGCAGCACCAACCGGTCAGGCCGCTGCGCCGCGATCTGGTCCCACACCGGCTGCTGCGCAAACACGGTGAACGACATGCAGGAGGTGAATGCGATCTTCATGGCCCGGGCTCCTTGGTGGCGGCGGCTTGGGTGGCCGCGCCGGTGCGACGCGCTGCCAATGTAGCCCCATTCAAGCCGGGCGCGCGTTGGGCCGCGTGGCTTGAAAAGGGGAGGTTCCGCGCCGGCGCTGGGCCACGCCGATGGCATGCCGTGCACAAGCTGTTACCGGGTAACAGCGCCAATCGCTTCATTGGGGGGCAGATCTGCCGATCACTGATGACAAGGTGTCAGTGGTTGCCGTCCGGTGGCCTGCCTTGGCCTGTGTGACCCGCTGCCCATGAAACGATCCCTGGCCTCGATGGCACGCAAGACCCTGCACCAGCTGGCGCGCGTGGCTTTGTCGGTGTTGCCCAGGGCCTGGCGTTTCGGCCTGTTCCGCAGCTTGATCGATTGCGACGACCAGCCCGATACGCGGCTGGAGCTGAAGATCGCCGACACGCAGGATGAGCTGGAAGCGTGTTTCCGCATCCTGCATGACGCCTACGTGGCCGCCGGTTTCATGCAGCCCGACCCGTCAGGCCTGCGGGTGACGATCTACCACGCCCTGCCCACCACCACCACGCTGTGCGCCAAATGGGACGGCCGGGTGGTGGGCACGATTTCAATGATCCGCGAAGGCGTGTTCGGCTTCCCGCTGCAATCGGTGTTCAACCTCGGCCAGGTGCGTTCAAAGACCGGCAAGATTGCGGAGATCTCGGCGCTGGCAATCGACCCCAGGTTCCGGCGCACCGGCGGGCGCATCCTGTTTCCGCTGATGAAATTCATGTACGAGTACTGCCGCGGCTACTTTGACACCCGGCACATCGTGATCGCGGTCAACCCGAACAAGATCGAGATGTACGAGTCGCTGCTGTTCTTCCAGCGGCTGCAGGCCAAGGTGGTGGACAACTACGACTTTGCCAACGGCGCGCCGGCCGTGGGCGCGGTGCTGGATTTGCAGCATGCGCCCGACGTGTTCTGCCAGGCCTACGGCCACAAGCGCGCCAGCAAGAACTTGCACCGCTACTTTGTGCAAACGCGGCTGGCCAACATCCGCGCCCCCAACCGCCGCTTCTTCACCACCAATGACCCGGTGCTGACGCCGGCGATGATGGACCACTTCTTCAACCAGCGCACGGCCGTGTTCCAGTCACTGAACGACCGTCAGCGGCTGCTGCTGCGGTCGATCTACGACCACCCTGACTACCACGCGGTGCTGCCACAGCCGTCGCCCGGCGCCACGGCGCAGCTGACACTGCGCCAGCACCAGCGCTTTTCCATCCGCTGCCCGGGTCGGCTGTCGGTGCGCTCATACGACACCCGGCTGGACTATCCGCTGCAGGTCATCGAGCTGTCTCGCCACGGCTTCCTGGCCGAATGCGCGCTGCCGCTGCCCGAAGGCACGCGCGGCTGGATCGAAATTGACCTGGGCGCGAGCGACACCGCATTTGCCGAGGCCACGGCGGTGCGCCGGCACGAGGCGGGCGGCCAGGTGTTCTACGGCTTTTCGGTGCCGCAGCCCGACGCCGCCTGGCAGCGCTGCGTGCTGGCCTTGCAGACCGGCAGCACCCATGCCGACCTGGACCTGCAGGCAGCGCCGCCACTGGCCGCAGCGCCAATGGCTGCCGAGGCATGTACGGCGCATTGACAACGCCAGGCTGGCCGGCCACAGGTGGCTGGTGCAACAATCCCAGACTCGCGTGACATCGGTCTCGTGGCCCCCGGACTGGCGGGATTGCCCGGGCCAACGGCCAGTGCGTACAGTCGGTTTCTTTGACAGTTGGCGAATGCGGCGGTTGCAGCCTGGCGGCGGCCCAGCCCAAGACGCAGCAGGACATATTCGGGCCGCCTCAGCTCGCCATCGGCAAGGCGCAAGGCGCAACCAGCAAGTCAAGGGCGTGGCGCTGTCAGCGCGGCGCCAGGTCAGGAGAGTTTCATGGTCAGGTTGTTCAACCACTACTTCCACGCGTGGACGCTGCGGCGCGTGTTGGTGGATTTCGCGCTGTCGCTGCTGGCGCTGACTGGGGTGGTGCTGGCGCAGGCCGAGAGCGTGAAGCTGGCCATCCCGATGGCCGGTGCCCAGGTGTTCTCACTGGCCGCCGGGCTGTTCGTGATCAACAGTGCCTCGGGCCTGTACCAGCGCGCGCAAGACTGGTCGGTGGTTGAGTCGACCCTGCGCGCCGCGCTGGCCCTGGTGTTGGCACTGCTGCTGACCTACCAGATTTTCCAGATGCTGCCGGTGGGCTTTGGCAATCTGGACGCCATCCGCGCGTCAGCGATGCTGGTGATTGCGGCGCTGATCCTGCGCCGGGTGGTGATGGGCTACTGGGCCACCAAATCACGCGCCGGTGCACGGGTGCTGATCTTCGGCTCGGGCCCCGCGGCGCAAATGGTGGGCAGCACACTGCGCGCGGCTGACCCGCTGGCCACCATCGTCGGCTATTTTCCCGGCCCCAACGAGAAGCAGGCCGCCGTGCCCGAGGGTGAACGGCTGAGCGCCGACCAGTCGCTGACCCAGACCGCGCAGCGCCTGGCGGTCGACGAGATCATCGTGGCACTGACCGAGCGCCGCTCGGGCAGCATGCCGCTGCGTGAACTGCTGGACTGCAAGCTGTCGGGTGTGCGGGTGTTCGACGTCACCACCTACTTCGAGCGCATGCTGGGCCAGATCCGCATTGATTTCGTCAATGCCGGCTGGCTGATCTTCGGCGACGGCTTCAACCAGGGCTTCTACCGCACGGCGGTCAAGCGCATCTTCGACATCCTGTGCTCGACGGTGTTGATCATCCTGGCCGCGCCGATCATGCTGATCACTGCCATCGCCATCAAGCTGGAGAGCAAGGGGCCGGTGTTCTACCGCCAGGAGCGGGTGGGCTACAACAGCAAACCATTCCAGGTGATCAAGTTCCGCAGCATGCGCACCGATGCTGAACAGGACGGCAAGCCGCGCTGGGCCACCGCCAATGACAACCGCGTCACCCGGGTGGGCAACATCATCCGGCTGCTGCGCGTGGACGAGCTGCCGCAGCTGTTCAACGTGCTCACCGGTGACATGAGCCTGGTCGGCCCGCGCCCCGAGCGGCCGTTCTTCGTCGAGCAGCTGACCAACGAGATCCCCTACTACGCGGTGCGCCACAGCATCAAGCCCGGCGTCACCGGCTGGGCCCAGGTGCGCTACCAGTACGGCTCGACCGTGGAAGACTCGCAAGAGAAGCTGCAGTACGACCTGTACTACGTGAAGAACCACAGCCTGTTTCTCGACTTCGTGATCCTGATCGAGACCGTGGGCGTGGTGCTCACCGGCAAGGGCGCACGCTGAGCGTGGCCACCGGCCGCCGCCAGGCGGCTTTGAACGGGCCGGCGCGCACCAGCGCCGACCGCGCGCGCCGCTAAAGTTGCGCGATGCCAAGCGCCGATGACCTGCTGATCTTTGATTTGCCAACGCCGGCCTGCAGGCCGCCGGGTTTGCGCTGGTGCTGCTGCTGTACGGCCTGTATGCCGTGCACCTGTGGCGCCGGGGCATGCTGCGCCGGCCGGCAGAACGTTCGGCCCAATGGTTCATGGCGGCGGTGCTGGCCACTGTGGCCTGGGGCCTGGCCGGGCTGGCCGACCTGGTCTCCACCAAGCAGATCACCTGGCACCTGGCGTTGGCATTCGACCAGCTGCGCTACGGCGCCTGGGCCGGTTTCATGCTGTTGCTGCTGCGGCCGATGGCCAGCCAGCTGGCGCCGCAGCGCGCGCGCCTGTGGGTGGCGCTGCCCTGCCTGCTGTTGGCCATCGGCCTGTTCTGCAATGCCTACCTGGGGCTGCAGCCCAAGCCATCACCAACGGCCGGGCATGTGCTGGTGGTGGGCCAGCTGGCCTGGGCAGTGCTGGGCCTGTTGTTGGTGGAGCAGGTGTTCCGCAACCAGGCCGAGCAAAACCGTTGGAGCGCCAAGCCGCTGTGCCTGGGGCTGGGCGGGCTGTTCCTGTTTGACGTCTACCTGTTCAGCCAGGCGCTGATGTTCGGCAGCTTCGACAACGATGCGCTCACCGCGCGCAGCCTGGTGCATGCGGTGGCGGTGCCACTGCTGTTGATGGCCAGCAGCCGCAGCACACGCTGGCTGGCCAAGGTGCAGGTGTCGAAGACGGCGGCGTTTTATTCAGCCTCGCTGCTGCTGATCGGGCTGTACCTGCTGTTCATCGCCGGCGTGGGCTACTACGTGCGCTTTTTTGGCGGCACCTGGGGCGGTGCGCTGCAGGTGGCGCTGCTGTTTGCAGCGCTGGTGTTGTTGACCGTGCTGGTGCTGTCGGGTGCGCTGCGGGCACGGCTGCGGGTGTTTCTGGGCAAGAACTTCTTCAGCTACCGCTATGACTACCGGCTGGAGTGGTTGCGCTTCACCGCGATGCTGTCGACCACCAGCACACCCCAGGAGGTGGGTGCGCTGGTGGTGCGTGGCCTGGCCAACATGGTGGAGTGCACCGCCGGCAGCCTGTGGTTCAAGGCCTTGGGGGACGACCAGTTTGTGCAGTCAGCCACCTGGAACCTGCCTGAGACAGCGCTGCGCGAGCCCACCGATTCGCTGTTCAGCCGCTTCATGGCCGAGCGTGAATGGATCGTCGACTTGCGCGCCTCCCGCGCAAGCAGCGGCGCTGCCGACGAAGCCGAACTGGTGCCCGGCTGGCTGGGCGAGCTGCCCAGCGCCTGGCTGGTGGTGCCGCTGCTGGTGGGTGACGAGATGCTGGGCTTTGTGGTGCTGGCCAAGCCGCGAACCGAGGTGGAGTTGAACTGGGAGGTGCGCGATCTGCTGAAAACCGCAGCACGCCAGGCGGCCGGCTTCCTGGCCCAGATGCATGCCACCGAGGCCCTGCTGGAAGCACGCAAGTTCGACGCCTTCAACCGCATGAGCGCCTTCGTTGTGCATGACCTGAAGAACATCATCACCCAGCTGTCACTGATGATGAAAAACGCCGAGCGCCACCGCGACAACCCCGAGTTTCAACAAGACATGCTGATGACGGTGGACAGCTCGCTCGACAAGATGCGCCAGATGATGCTGCAACTGCGGGAAGGTGAAAAACCGGCAGGTGTTGCATCGGGCGTGGAGCTGGCGCCGATCCTGCAACGCATTGAAGGCAGTGCACGCCAACGTGGGCGCCAGGTGGCAGTGCAAGTGGACGACCGCGTGGCCACGCGTGGCCATGCCCAACGCCTGGAGCGCGTGATCGGCCATGTTGTGCAGAATGCCCTGGACGCGACGCCGAACTCGGGTAGGGTGTGGGTGCGGTTGGCGCAGGCAGCCGGCCGCGTGTTGGTTGAAGTGGGCGACACTGGCGCCGGCATGAGCCCTGAATTCATCCAGCACAGGCTGTTCCGGCCCTTCAACTCGACCAAGACCAGCGGCATGGGCATCGGGTCATACGAGAGCTTTCAGTACATCAAGGAACTGGGCGGGAGCATCGACGTGAAGAGTGAATTGGGGCAGGGCACGGTGGTGACACTGCTGATGCCGTTGTTCGACCTGCGCACCGCCACTGACTTGCGTGCACCTGGGTTGGTGGGATGAGCGCCGCACGGCCGTCCGAAGGCGCTCGCTCCCGCTTGGCGGGACGGGCCGCAGGCCCTAGGGTGCTTCAGTGAGCGCTGCCACACCGTCATCGCCGCTGCTGATCGTCGAAGACGACCTGGCGCTGCAAAAGCAGATCAAATGGGCACTCGACCGCTTTGACTGCGTGACCGCGAGTGACCGCGAGTCGGCGCTGGTGCAGGTCCGTCGCCATCAGCCGGCCGTGGTGACCATGGACCTGGGCCTGCCGCCCGACCCGGATGCGACCAGTGAAGGCTTCAAGCTGCTGGAGCAGTTGCTGAGCGCTGATCCCAATGTGAAGGTGATTGTGTTGACGGGGCAGAACGACCAGGCCAATGCGCTCAAGGCCATTGCGCTGGGCGCCTATGACTTCTTCGCCAAGCCGTTTGAGCCCGAGTTGCTGGGGCTGACGATCGACCGCGCGTTCAGGCTGGCTGAGTTGCAGGCCGAGAACCGGCGGCTGCAGACGATTCACCAGCCTGATGCGTTGGGTGGGTTGATCACGCGCGATCCGGAAATGTTGAAGGTGTGCCGCATGATCGAGCGGGTGGCCTCCAGCGACGCCACGGTGATGCTGCTGGGTGAGAGTGGCACCGGCAAGGAGGTGCTGGCGCAGGGCCTGCACAACGCCAGCAAGCGCAGCGGCAAGTTCGTGGCGATCAATTGCGCGGCGATCCCAGAGAACTTGCTGGAGAGTGAGTTGTTCGGGTATGAGCGGGGGGCCTTTACTGGGGCAAGCAAGACCACGCCCGGCAAGATCGAGACGGCCCATGGCGGCACCTTGTTCCTCGATGAGATCGGTGATCTTCCCCACCCATTGCAAGCCAAGCTGCTGCGCTTTCTGCAAGAGAGGCGCATTGAGCGCATCGGCGGACGCCAGGAGATTGCAGTTGACGTGCGCGTTGTCAGTGCCACCCACCAAGACTTGAAGAGCCGCATCTCGGACACCCAGTTTCGAGAGGACCTTTTTTATCGGCTGGCCGAGATCGTCGTGGAGATTCCTGCACTGAGGGACCGTGCGGGTGATGCCGTTTTGCTCGCCCACTCCTTTCTGCGCCGCTTCGCCAACGAGCAGCGCCGCAACGGCATGAGCCTCAGCGATGACGCAATCCGTGCCATCGAGGCGCACGCCTGGCCGGGCAACGTCCGAGAGTTGATGAGCTCGCTGCGGCGGGCCGTGATCCTGTCAGACGAGTCCCGCATCTCGGCTGCCGACTTGGGCGTCTCGATTCAAAAGGCCACAACCGATGACGTCCCAACAGGGGCGAGCAGCTTGGACTTGCGTGCCGTGCGAGAGGTTGCTGAACGTGCCGCTGTGATTGCAGCGCTGGCCCGCACCGACAGCAATGTCGCACGGGCGTCAGAGCTGCTGGGTGTGAGCCGCCCAACGCTGTACGACCTCATGCATCGGCTTTCCATCAAATGACTTGGTCCGCCGGGAGAGCGCGTTGACTTCAACTGGCCTCATGCGAACCGGGTTGGGACTGTTGAGCGCGGTGATCGTGGCAGCGCTCACCGCTTGTTTTGCTGAAAGTATCGCGACAGCGGACGCCATTCGCACAAAACTCGACAAAGGCGAGCTCGCATCTGCGGTGGTCGACTTGAAAGTTGCCATGCAGGCCAACCCCGACGCGGCCGATCTGCGGCTGTTGCTGGGGCGAGTGCTGCTGATCCAAGAGCAGCCGGTGTTGGCCGAATTGGAGCTGCGAAAAGCCATGGTGAACCCGGCTTTGCGCGACACAGCGGTGGCGTTGGCTGCCGAGGCAATGTTGGCAGCCCGGCAGCCTGGCAAATTGATCGAGGAGTGGGGTTCGACGCGGTTGGACAGCTCGGAAGCGGATCTGTCGCTTCGCACAACGCTTGCTGCCGCTGCGGCACAAACTGGCAAAACCGATCTGGCCTCAGCCACTTTGGACGCAGTGTTGAAAGCTGCGCCCGACCATGGCCGTGCGGTGGTCTTGGACGCACGACGCTTGGCTGCAGCAGGAAACCTGACCGGCTCGACTGCCAGGCTCGAGGCCTTGCTGGTGCGCGAACCTGGCAACGTCGATGCACTGTTCATGCTGGCAGACCTCCGATTGATCGTCGACAAAGGCGACGAAGCAGCGTTGGCGCTGTATCGCAAGGTGCTGACCATCAAGAAGAACAACCTGCCTGCCCACTCCGCCGTCATCACCGTTCATCTGCGCAAGGCCGACCTTGGCGCCGCAACTCAGGCGTTGGCCGAGATGCAGAAGTCCAATCCGTCACATGCGCAAACCAAGTTCATGGAAGCGCAAGTAGCGTTTGCCAAAGCGGACCTCAAGCGGGCGCGTGAGTTGTCGCAGCAGTTGTTGAGCGCGGCACCTGACAGTGTCAACGCTCTGCAGCTGGCCGCACTGGTCGAATTGCGGTCGAACAATCACCAGCGGGCGGAGGCGCTGTTGCTCAAGTCGCAGCAGCTCGGTTCGGCCAACGTTTCTGCTCGCCGATTGCTTGCCGAGGTCTACATCGGCTCGGGCCAAGGCGAGAAGGCGCTGGCAACGCTGAAGCCGATCATGGAATCTTCTGTCGCTGATTTCCAGGCGCTGAAGCTCGGTGCTGACGCCGCGATGCAGGTTGGCGACGTCAGCAGAGCGGGTGAACTCTACGCTGCAGCAGTAAAGGCCAAACCCGACGACGCAAAGGTGCGCACGTCCATGGCGCTGGCCGAAATCGCCAGTGGCAAAGTCGATGATGGGCTGCGAAGTTTGCGGGCCATATCCGAAGCACATCGACAGGACATGTCGGCAGATGTTGCACTGGTGGCGTCTCTGCTGCAGCGAAATGAATTCGACGCTGCCCTCACAGCGCTGGATGTGCTGGGCACCAAGAATCCTGGTTTCACGGGACTAGATCTGATGCGAGGTCGGGTGCATCTGCTCAAGCGTGATCGCGCTGCCGCTCGCAAGAGCTTCGAGACGGCACTGCAGAAACACCCAAACAGTTTCCCCAGCGTAGCAGCGCTGGCGATGCTCGATGTCTCCGAGCGCAGGCTGCCAAGCGCCATCCAGCGCTATGACGATTTTCTGAAATCCAACCCTTCGCCAAGCGTCAAGAGCATGGTTCTGCGCAGCTTGGCAGGCATCAAGTTCAACACTCAGGCACCGCAGGACGAAGTTGTGCGTTTGTTGCAGGAGGCTGTGAAGGCCGATCCACTGAGCGAGCCGGCAGCAGTCATGCTGGTGGACAGCCTGCTGCGTTCTCGGCAAGTCGAAGCCGCAGTGAGCGCGGCAAGAGCGGCGCTTACCAATCTGAATGAGGCGCCAGGCGTGCTGGATGCGCTGGGCCGGGCGCAGATGGCCTCAGGCGATCTGAGGCAGGCAGCTGCGACATTCGGCAAAGTTGCACGGCTTCAACCTCGTGCGGCAACGCCGCCGTTGCGCTTGGCGCAGATCCAACTGTTGTCCAATGACCCAAAGGGCGCGCTGGCGAACTACATTCGTGCGCTCACTCTTGACCCCGACCTGGCAGAAGCGCAGAGCAGTCTCGCCAAATTGGCCGGCTATCCCGGGCAGTTGCCGTCTGTGTTGACGGCGGTACGCGCAATGCAGCGCCAAGCCCCGGACCAGGCATTTCCGCATCGGATCGAAGGCGATCTGCACTTTGCCCGACGCGCATTTGACGATGCGATCATGGCGTACCGCAAGGGCTTGGACAAGGCGCGCCCAGGTCGTTTGCCTGTGCGCCTGCATCGCTCCTACGTTTCGTTGCGCAAACACTCTGACGCGCAGCAATTCGCTTCGGCATGGGTCAAATCGCACCCTACGGATGTTGGGTTCCTGCTGCATCTTGCTGATATGGCAATGACCGGAAAGGACTTTGCGTCGGCTGAAACTCACTATCGGCAAGTGGTTCAGTTGGCGCCTACGCACAACACCGCGTTGAACAACCTGGCATGGCTTCTGACGCAGACCAAAAGACCTGGCGCAGTGGAGTTCGCCGAGCGCGCGTTGAAAGCATCGCCCGGCAAGTCCGCCGTGATGGACACTCTGGCGCATGCATTGGTGGCAGAGCGGCAGAACGACCGTGCCATGGAAGTTGCAGGTCAAGTCCTGGCAATGGAGCCCGAGAGTGCGCTGTTTCAGTTGAGCATGGCCAAGGTGTTTGCACAGGCGGGGCAGCCCAAGCGCGCGCTCGACACGCTTGCATTGCTGGACAAGGCAAACGCGAGTGAGGCGGTCAAATCTGAAGCGGCATCCCTTCGGAAGAAGCTGGGCGCCGGTGTTTGACTGCATGGTGTCGCGGCGGCCCAATGTCAGATGCCACGCCAGAGCAGCGTGGCCGTCGGCGGTAGGTTGTTGCAGCCGAAGTGAGCCAGAGGCAAACACAGCAGGAGTGACGGCCGGTTGCCATTGACTGCAGCAGGGCGCGCCCACCAGAGTCAACCTACTCCGTGAGCACGTCCGTTGGCCCTTGGGCCGCCGCTGGCAAAACGCCCGCGCGGCTATCCTCAAATGCCGCGACTTTGGCTGGGGCGGCGGCTTCGGCAAGCGCGGAGTGTCGGAATCTTTTACGTACCATCCCGATGATCGTTCGAGGAATGATGCAAGCTGTTGATCTGCAACAGATGTTTGAGGTTGGCACAACATCTGCTTTGAATGAGTTCAAGGGCCAGCGGTTGAAGGCCCGTAGCGTCCACCACCCTTCTGGAGTTCCAAATGAAATTCAAAGCTCTTGTTTCAGCCATGTTGACTGCAGGCGCCATGGCCAGTGCCAATGCCTTCGTGCTGTTCCCCGGCCTGACGCAGCTCGAAGATGACAACCGCGAGTACCTGATCAAGGGCGCTGGCAATGCAGCCGCTGGCATCCTCGAAAAAGGCGACATCCTGCGCGGTGTGATCAAGTTCCAGGCCATCGTGCAACTTGAGAGCCCGTTCCAAAGCGACAATGCCATCAGCCCAGAGATCACCGGCATCTTTGAGACCGAGGTCGACACCATCATCGACGCCGACCTGAACGGCATCGCAGAACTCGTCATCTTCAAGCCGTCAGCCGCATTCCAAGGCACTTTCGGTGCGGGCGCAACGGTAGCGCTTTACACCGGCGGCACGGCGCTTGATATCAATGCTTGCCCGAGCATCGTTGTCTGTGAAGCCAACGCCACCACTGCCGGCGGCGGGGCTCTGTGGGCAGTGGTTGGTTTTGGCGATGCCGATGACCAATGGGTGTCAGTGAATTCCCGCCTGAATTTTGGGTCGGTTGCCACCACCAACGGCACGACATCGGTGTCGGACATCAACTACTCCCAGTCGATTCTGGTGAACAGCACCGGTTACGCTTTCAACGAAATCGCGCTGGATTGCGGCCCCGGTCAGTTCACTTGCGCTGGTGACGGCAAGACCGACTTGGTCGGCTCGGGTTCGATCAAGGGCGGCGCTGGGCTGACGAACGGCTACGGCGCACGCAGTGACATCGACGTGACACTCAATGTCGTTCCGGAGCCGGGCTCGTTGGCCCTGGTGGGCCTGGCTCTGGCTGGCATCGGCCTGAGCGTCCGTCGCAGCAAGGCCTGAGTTTGTCGCAGCCGGCGTTCTGCGTCGGCTAGGCACAGCAACAGAAAGCCCCGGCATGCCGGGGCTTTTTCTCGTGCGATGCGATGCGGATGTGTTGTGACTCGTGTGTCAACCACTGCCCATCAATTGGCGCAGAAGAACTTAAAAGTAAAAGCTGCCGATGAACTGGATCACTTGCCGATAGGGCAGCGCGCCGTATTCCGTGTCTCGTTGGCCTGAACTGCGCTGCCATTGAATTGCAACGTCAAACTTTGGCCAGTGGTGACGAAGCTCCACCCACGCAAGATGGCTACGGTCCAGTGCGTTCTGGCGGATGAATGCCGTCAGATCAAGCTGTTTGAGCAGTAGACCCTTCTGGCTTGCGTACAACAGCCAGGCGCGTCGAGAGGCCAGTTCTTGATCGGACTGAGTGATCCCGAACAGATTGGCAACAGGCACGGGCCCTTGACCGAAAAGTTGACGCCAGCCTGCACGGTTGAGTCCCGCACCATTGAAGGCCGCTTCAGCAGTCACAACCAAGCCAGTGGCCAAGCTGTACGTGACTCCCAGCGAGGCCTGTTGGTGACGTTCCCGGGTGCCCGGCATGCCCAGCGCGGCGTCAAGCAACTGGCTGGTGCGTGCTGATGACCATTCAGCGTGCAGCACCGTTGCGTCGCCAATCAGACCAGTGACATTGAGCCCCGCACGGGGGTCTTGCCCTGCAGTCGTCAACAGCAGCGCTTCGCCATTCCAACGTTCAGAGAACTTTGTGTTTGCCGTGATCAAGATGCGGTCAACGGGATTAGTCGCAGCAAGATCGAGCGACCATGTACCAGCTTGCCTTTGCGGGCTGTGCGTCACGCGCGGTGCCCATGCAACGCTTGCTCCGCCGCCGTTCCAGGATTGGCTCGCTCGCAGCATGAATGTCCCGCTGCGGTTCTCGCGCAATGCAATTGGATCTGCCGTCACCACCGAGCGCGTGGCCCCAAGGCGAAAGTAGTCAGTCGGGTTGTAACCATAGCCCGGACCATGGCGCTGGTTGAGCCGCCCCAACTCGAGTCTGTGTTGGCCGCTGTCGGCCTCCCAGCCGACATAGGCCTCCCGCAGTTGGTTGCGTGTCCGGCGTTGGCCGGCAAGCACTGGATCGATGTCATCCAGCCGATTGGAGACGCCAAAGCGCCAACCCTCGGCCAACTTGCCCGTCCATCGCAAATCGAGCGACAGCCGTCGACCGCTGTCAGAACCGCCCGATGGTTGCAGTTGGGCCAACAGCGCTGCTGCTTCAAGGCTG
>JANNMP010000147.1:0-3128 GCA_031398015.1 Burkholderiaceae bacterium | reverse complement strand
GCTGCAACTCTTCCGCCGTGGCGCCGATGGCTTGTTCACCCTGCATGACCTGACCGGCATGCCGCAGGTGGTGTTCACCAGCATCGGCTGCAGCCTGGCCGCTGACGAGATTTTCGAAGGCCTGGAGCCACTGGCCCAGGCCAGCCTGCCCGGCATCTGATCAGCCAGCAGCGGCGGCGCCCAGGGCGGCGCTGTCTTGCACCAGCGCCGCCTCGTCCAGCCCCTGCGCCGCCACCCAGCCCGGCGCAAACAGCGTGTCGTGGTAGCGCTCACCGGCGTCGCAGATCAGCGTGGCGATGCTGCCCACCTCACCACGCGCGGCCATGCACCGCGCCAAGTGCAGCGCACCCGCAAAGTTGGTGCCGGTCGATGGCCCCACACGCCGGCCCAGCCGGGCCGACAAGTCCAGCGCGGCGGCAAAACTCAGCGCATCGGGCACACGCAGCAAACGGTCGATCACCGTGGGCACGAAGCTGGGCTCGACACGCGGGCGGCCGATGCCTTCGATGCGGCCACGCTCGGCGCTGGTCAAATCCCGCCGGCGCTGGCAAAAGGCGTCAAAGAACACGCTGCGCTCGGGGTCGACCACCGCCAGCCGGGTGGTGGCCAGCGCATGGCGGTGGTAGCGGATGTAGCGGCCGATGGTGGCGCTGGTGCCGCCGGTACCCGCGCCCACGACGATCCAGCGTGGCAGCGGGTGCGGCTCCAGCGCCAGCTGGTTGAACAGGCTCTCTGCGATGTTGTTGTTGCCGCGCCAATCAGTCGCCCGCTCGGCATGGGTGAACTGGTCCATGTAGGGGCCGCCCCGCGCGGCGGCCAGCGCCTCGGCCTGGGCATAGACCTGGGGCGCGGGCACTTCGACACACTGGCCGCCGTGAAAGGCGATCTCGTGCAGCTTGCGCGCCGCCGTGCCCTGCGGCACCACGGCAATGAACGGCAGGCCCAGCAGCTTGGCAAAAAACGCTTCGCTGATGGCTGTCGACCCCGACGAGGCTTCGACGATGGTGGTGCCCGGGCCGATCAAGCCGTTGCACAGGCCATACAGGAACAGCGAGCGCGCCAGGCGGTGCTTCAGGCTGCCGGATGGATGGGTGGATTCGTCCTTCAAATACAGCGTGATGCCTGGCGCCTCGGGCAGGGCCAGCGGAATCAGGTGGGTATCCGCCGAGCGGCGGGCATCGGCCTCGATGCGGCGCAGCGCATCGGCCACCCAGCGGCGGTGGGCGTCGTCGTGGTTCATGCGCGCAGGGTTCATGCGGCAAGACCCAGGTGCGCCAGCACAAACGGCAGGTGCTCGTCGAAATCCGACAGCGCATGGTCGCTGCCCGGCAGCAGCTTGATGCGCGCGCCGGGGTAGCGGCCAACCATCTCCTGCCAGCTCAACACCTCGTCGCCCTGGGCGATGACGGCGGCATAGCGCTGCGGCTGGGTGATGGCGGGCACAGTCAGCGCACGCAGTTCGGCGATGTATTCGGCGCGAAACTCGACATGCTCATCCGGCGCATGGAACTGGGTCAGCGTGCCGACATGGCCCGCCAAGTCGCGCGCCGGGTTGACGGCCGGGTTCAGCAGCACCGCGCGGCAGCCTGTGGCCTCGGCCACCGCAGTGGCATAAAAGCCGCCCAGGCTGCTGCCCACCACCGCCATGTCGGCCTGCGGCCAACCAGCAATGCCATGCTGGATCAGCGCCCACGCAGCGGCGGGTGAGGGCGGCAATTGCGGGCACCACCAGTGCACACCCGGCCGGTGCGTGGCCAACCAGGCCGCCAAATGCCGCGCCTTGAACGACGCCGGTGACGAGCGAAAGCCGTGCAGGTACAGCAGGTGCATGGTGGCATTCTGGGGCAGCACAGAATGCGCTCCCATGGCCGACATCAACCCCGCAACCGATGCCGGCGACCAGACCATCGCCGTCATCGACTTCGAGACCACCGGCATGGCGCCCAGCCAGGGCGCCCGCGCCACCGAAATCGGCGTGGTGCTGCTGCGCGGCGGGCAGATCGTGGGCCGCTACGCCAGCCTGATGCACACCGGCGTGTGGGTGCCGCCGTTCATCGAGCAACTCACCGGCATCAGCAACCGCATGCTGGCCAGCGCACCCCCGGCTGCGCAGGTGATGCGCGAGGTGGCCGCGCTGACCGCAGGCTGCGCGCTGGTGGCCCACAACGCCAGCTTCGACCGTGGCTTCTGGCAGCTGGAACACGCGCTGGCGGGGAACGGCGACGCAGTTCAGCAGACGCCATTTGCCTGCACGCTGCTGCTGTCACGCCGGCTGTACCCTGAGGCACCCAACCACCGGCTGGGGACGCTGGCGTTGTGGCACGGCATCGTGCCGACAGGCCGGGCGCACCGGGCGCTGGCCGATGCGCAGATGGCGGCCGGGCTGTGGCTGCGCATCGTGCGGGATGTGCAGGTCCAGCTGTCGGCGACTGTGCCGTTTGGCCTGTTGTGCGAACTGCAGCGCACACAGCGCAGCCGGATGGACTGGGCTGTGGCGCGGTACTTTGCGGCCGCCGCGTCAGCCGCCTGAGGCTCAATGGGCCTCAGCCGCCTTTGCCGCTTCAATCGACCCCAGCGCATCCCCCTTGCTGCCGTTGAAGAACAGGTTCAGCACCACAGCCGCCACGGCAGTCAGCAAGATGCCGCTCTCCAGCAGCGGGTGCAGGCCATGCGCCATCTGCTGCGTCCACCTCGGCGCCACCAGCGGGATCAGGCCAAAGCCGATCGACAGCGCCACGATGTACAGGTTGTTGCGGTTGCCCTTGTAATCCACGGTCGACAAGATGCGGATGCCGGTGGCCGCCACCATGCCGAACATCACCAGCCCGGCGCCGCCCAGCACAAAGGTGGGGATCGACTCCACGAAGGCCGCCATCTTGGGCAGCATGCCCAGCACGATCATGATCACGCCGCCGGCCACGCACACCCAGCGGCTTTTCACACCCGTGACGCCGATCAGGCCCACGTTCTGCGAGAAGCTGGTGTACGGGAATGTGTTGAACACCCCGCCAATCAGCGTGCCCAGGCCGTCGGTGCGCAGGCCGGCGGCCAGCTCGGGCTGGCTCGGAGGAGATTTGAGAACCCTAGGCTTAAAAGGTAAAAATCTCGTTATTGTTTGAAGGTAATTG
>JANNMP010000528.1:0-4731 GCA_031398015.1 Burkholderiaceae bacterium | reverse complement strand
CGGCCAGTGGGCATGTCCGTGCGTGGCACCAGCGGGCGCACGCACTCGGTGCATGGCGCGCTGGGCAGCGGCGCCGATGCACACGGTGCGGCCAGTGGCCACGGCGCCATGGACAGCGGCTGCGGCCACACCGGCCAGGCGTCGCTGGGCCAAACCCTGAGCAGCTCGGGCCGGCTGTCGCCGCAGGCTGGATCGGGCGCGTCACGCAGCGGTTTTGCAGCCTCGTCGCGCGGCAGCCTGGCGCCGACCATGGGCCGGGTCGATGGCGAAATGATGGCGCTGATCCGCCGCTTGGCCCATGGGCCGCACGGCTGGCAGGGCGGGTTCGGCATGGCCGACGGCACGGCAGCGGATTGGACCGACGGCGAGGCCCAGGCCGGCGCCAGCCACGACGGCCCGCGCCAGGTGGCACCCAACATGATCCTGGCCTACCGCGACGAGCTGCGCCAGGCCGCCAGCGGCTCGCTGGACCACATGGTGATCGACGTGATCGCCAGCCTGTTCGACCAGATCCTGTCCGACGCCAAGGTGCCGCCGCAGATGGCGCGCCAGATCGCCCGGCTGCAATTGCCGGTGCTGCGTGCAGCGCTGGGCGACAACAGCTTCTTCTCGTCGCGCCGCCACCCGGTGCGGCGCTTCATCAACCGCATCGCCTCGCTGGGCACGGCGGTCGACGATTTCGACGGCGCCCAGGGCCGCGCGCTGCTCGACCAGGTGACCGCATTGGTGCAGGAAGTGGTCGATGGTGAGTTCGACCAGGTCGCCGTCTATGAGCAGAAGCTGCAGGCGCTGGAAGGCTTCATCGGCGCCCAGGCTCAGGCCGAGCTGCATGCGCTGGGCGACGCCGATGCGGTGCTGGCACGCAAAGAGCAACAGCTGCGCATCCAGCAACGTTTTGCGCATGAGCTGGAAGGCGCACTCAAGGGCCTGCCCGTGCCCGACTACCTGCGCGCCTTTCTGGCCGGCACCTGGAGCCAGGTGATCGCCAGCGTGGCCGCCGACGATGGCGCCGACGGTGCTGTCACCCAGCGCATGCGCCAGGCCGGGCGCGATTTGGTGATGAGCGTGCAGCCCAAGGGCACGCCGGTGCAGCGCCAGCTGTTCCTGCGCCAGCTGCCGCAGCTGATGAAGGACTTGAACGTCGGCCTGGACCGCATCCACTGCCCCGATGCCACCCGGCGTGATTTCTTCGCCCAGCTGCTGCCCGCGCATGCCGAATCACTGAAGGGCCAGGCACTGAGCACGCTGGAACACAACCTGCTGGCACGCCAGGTGGACGGCGCGCTGGCCACACCGGTGCCGCGCGCCATTGACCTGCCTGTGCTGGGTGCCGCATCAGGCCAGGCGGTGGCGGCGCTGCAGGCGCTGGCCACGCCGGCGGTATTCAGCCCGGCCGAGGCCCGCGCGGTCGGCCTGCTCGACGACGCGGCGGTGGACTGGAGCGGCCAGGTCGACATCGACTTGAGCGCCGAGCCAGAGCTGACGGCAGTGGACATCAACATCGCCGGCCTGCCCGCGCCCGAGCCGGTGGAGCCCAGCCGCGGCAAATCACTGGCCGACCATGTGCAGATCGGCTTTGCCTACCAGATGCAGTTGCAGGGTGATTGGCAAAAGGTGCGGCTGGCGCATGTGAGCCCGGGCCGCAGTTTCTTCGTCTTCACCCACGGCGCCAAGCAGCGGCAGACGGTGTCGATGACCCACCGCATGCTGGTCAAGCTGTGTGACGCCGGCCGGCTGCGGGCAATGGAGAGCGCCTATCTGCTGGAACGCGCCACCGCCCGCGCCCGTCGCCAGCTTGCCGAGATGGCGGCGCCCAAACGGCGCTGACCCGAGCGCCTTCGCGCACCTGCGCTCAGGCACCTGCGCTCAGGCATCGGCATTCAGGCATCGGCATTCAGACCAAGACCGGCGTTAGTTCATTTTCCAGCCGAAGCGGCCAGGCGGCGGGCCATCGCCAGCGCCGCAATCAGGCTGGCGGCATCCGCCCGGCCGCTGCCGGCGATGTCGAATGCAGTGCCGTGGTCGGGGCTGGTGCGCACAAACGGCAGACCAAGCGTGACGTTGACGCCCTGCTCCACGCCCAGGTACTTGACCGGAATCAGGCCATGGTCATGCGTCATTGCCACCACCAGGTCAAATTCACCCGGATGCCCTGGCGCGTGGGGGGCGCGCTTGAACACCGTGTCGGGCGCAAACGGGCCTTGGGCATCGATGCCTTCGGCGCGCGCCGCCGCCACCGCTGGCGCGATGAAGCGAATTTCCTCGTCGCCAAACAGCCCAGCTTCACCGGCGTGCGGGTTCAGGCCGGCCACGGCGATGCGTGGCACGCGCTGGCCCCAGGCCGCCGCGCTGCGGTGGGCGATGCGCAGGGTCTGCAGCACGCTGTCGACATCGATCATGTCGATTGCCCGCCGCAGCGCCACATGGATGCTGACCAGCACCACCCGCAGCTCGTCATTGGCCAGCATCATGCGCACCGGCACGCCGCCGGCTGCTGCCTGCAGCATCTCGGTGTGGCCGGGGAACGGCACACCGGCGGCGGCCAGCGCCGCCTTGTGCACCGGTGCGGTGACCATGGCCACCACGCCACCACGCATGGCCAGCGCGACGGCTGCGTCGATGCACAGCGCGGCGGCCCGGCCAGCATCGGCATGCACCTGGCCCATCGGCAAGTCGGCCAGGCCAGCGGGCAGGCCAGGTGGCTGCCACACGGCAATGCAGCCGGGTGGCGCCTGCAGCGCATGCGCGGGGTCGTCCAGCCGGGCCACCGGCAACAGCAGGCCGCAGTGCTGCACCGCGCGGCGCAGCACGGCCACATCGGCCACCACCACGGCTGGCCCAGTGGCGCGTGCCGCCACCGCCTTGGCAATCGTCTCGGGGCCGATGCCGCAGGGGTCACCCTGGGTGATGGCGATCAGGTGGGCGGCTTGGTGCCCAGGGCTGGCCGTCATGCCGGGTTCGGAATGTCGATGAAACGGTGGGCCAGGCCAAAGCGCTGGGCCAGGTGCTGACCGACGGCGGCTGCGCCGCCCCGCTCGGTGGCATGGTGGCCACAGGCCAGAAACGCCACGCCGGTCTCGCGCGCAATGTGGGCTTGTGGCTCGGACAGCTCGCCGGTGATGTAGGCATCGGCGCCAGCAGCAATCGCCGCCTCGAAGAAACCTTGCGCACCGCCGGTGCACCAGGCCACACGCCGCAGCGGCCGGCCGTCACCCGGCAGCAGCACCGGTGTGCGGCCCAGTGCCTGTGCCACGGCCGCCGCCAGGCCCAGCGCATCGGCATGCACCGCCGCCGGGCCGATGCAGCCCAGCGCCTGCTCGCCAAAACGCGCATCGGCAATCAGCCCCAGGCGTTGGCCCAGCTGGGCGTTGTTGCCCAGTTCAGCATGGGCGTCCAGCGGCAGGTGGTAAGCAAACAGGTTGAAGCCGTGCGCCAGCAGCGGCGCCAGGCGCTGGCGCATCCAGCCGGTGACGCAACCGCTCTGGCCACGCCAGAACAGGCCGTGGTGCACCAGGATGGCGTCGGCCTGGTCGGCCACTGCCGCCTCGATCAACGCCAGGCTGGCAGTGACGCCCGAGACCAGCCGCTGCACCTGCGCCCGGCCCTCGACCTGCAGACCGTTCGGCCCATAATCCTTGAAGTGATCGACCGCCAGCAGGGCTGCCAGATGGGCTTCGATCTCACTGCGCTGGGCCATCCAGACCACCCCTTTTAGAAGAACTGTGTTTTCGCCATGCGTCGACTCTGGTTGATTTTCGCCCAGGCGGCCACCGTCGGCATGGCGTTGCTGTTCGTGGTGGCCACGCTCAAGCCGCAGTGGCTGGGCAACGGCGGCCCACAGTGGGGCGCGGTGGTGTCCGAAGTGGTGTCGCTGCGCACCGCTGCGCCGGCTGGCTCGGCGCCTGCTGCGGATGCGGTGTACAGCCTGGCCGACGCCGCCCGGCTGGCCGCGCCGGCGGTGGTCAGCGTGGTCACCAGCAAGGCGCGCAACCGCAATCCGCATGCCGAAGACCCGGCGTTCGGCTTCTTCCATGGTGAGCGTGACCCTGGCCAACAGGGTGTGGGCTCGGGCGTGATCGTCTCGCCCGAAGGCATTTTGCTGACCAACAACCATGTGGTTGAAGACGCTGGCGAAATCGACGTGCAACTGGCCGACGGCCGCGAGGTGCGGGCCCAGGTGGTGGGCACTGATCCCGAGACCGACCTGGCGGTGCTGCGCATCGCGCTGGACAAATTGCCCGCCATCACGCTGGGCCGCTCGCAGGATTTGCGCATCGGTGACCCATTGCTGGCCATCGGCAACCCGTTCAACGTGGGGCAGACGGTGACCTCGGGCATCGTCAGCGCACTCGGGCGCAACGGCCTGGGGCTGTCGACGTTCGAAAGCTTCATCCAGACCGATGCCGCCATCAACCCCGGCAATTCGGGCGGCGCTCTGGTCGATGCACGCGGCCATCTGGTGGGCATCAACACCGCCATCTACAGCAAGAGCGGCGGCAGCCAGGGCATCGGCTTTGCCATCCCCACCGCCGTGGCATTGCAGGTGATGCAAAGCCTGCTCAAAGACGGCGTGGTGCGGCGCGGCTGGATCGGCGTGGAGCCACGTGCGCTGACGCCCGAAATCGCCGAGAGCCTGCAGATCGGCAACCGCGCGGGCGTGCTGATCACCGGCGTGCTGCAGGACGGCCCGGCCAGCAAAGGCGGCCTGCGCCCTGGTGACGTGGTGGTGGC
>JANNMP010000525.1:0-3102 GCA_031398015.1 Burkholderiaceae bacterium | reverse complement strand
CTGTCTCACCGGCAGCCAGCGTGGCGCGGCTGTCGCCGGCTTGCAGCGTCAGCGTGCCGCTGAACACGCTCAGGTGCTCGCGCGCGCCGGGGCTGTGGGCCGACGACGCCAGCACCGCGCCGGGCTGCATCAACAGCTCATACCACTCCACCTGGCCGGCCAGGTCGATCGGTCCCAGGATGCGCAGCTCGCAGCCGTTGTCGGCACCACGCAGCGTGGGCGTGGCGTGGCGGGCCACGGTGGTGATGGCCGCTGGCGGCGGCGCATCTGCCGACTGCAGCAGGTCGGCCAGCGGCACGCCCAGCGCATTGGCCAGACGCCACACCACGGCCACGGTGGGGTTGGCCTGGGCGCGTTCAATTTGCGACAACATGCTTTTGCTGACACCAGCGCGGCGCGACAACTCGTCCAGCGACAGTGCCTGTTGCTCACGCAAGGCCGCCAGCGCCTGGCCCACACGCGGCGGCTCGGCAGGGCTGGGGCGGGCGGCTGGCTTGGTCATCTTGCGTGAGTGTACGATGTTCAGTATAGTGCACAAAAGTTCGGTAAATCGAACACAACCAATTCACGGAGCAGACCATGGCGGCTGTGCATGACTTTCTGGCCCAGGTGCAGGGCGAGTTGCAGGCGTTGGGCGCTGCGGGCTTGCTGAAGGCAGAGCGGGTGATCGCCGGCCCGCAGGGCGCCGAGGTGGTGCTGGCCGATGGCCGGCGGCTGATCAACCTGTGCGCCAACAACTACCTCGGCCTGTCGTCGCACCCCGCAGTGGTGGCTGCCGCCAAGGCGGCGCTGGGCAGCCATGGTTTCGGCTTGAGCAGCGTGCGCTTCATCTGCGGCACGCAGGATTTTCACAAGACCTTGGAGCAACGCCTGGCGCGCTTTCTGGGCACCGACGACGCCATCCTCTATGCCGCCGCGTTCGACGCCAACGGCGGCCTGTTCGAGCCGCTGCTGGGCGATGGCGATGTGGTGATCAGCGACGCGCTGAACCATGCGTCGGTCATCGACGGCATCCGCCTGTGCAAGGCCCAACGCCTGCGGTACGCGCACAACGACATGGCCGACCTGGCGGCGCAGCTGGCGGCGGCCAGGGCTGGCGGTGCACGCCACATCCTGGTGTTTTCCGACGGCGTGTTCTCGATGGACGGCACGGTGGCGCAGCTCGATGTGATGCGCCGGCTGTGTGACGCGCACGGCGCGCTGCTGGCCATCGACGAATGCCATGCCACCGGCGTCATGGGCGCCACCGGGCGTGGCACGCATGAACACCGGGGGCTGCTGGTCGATGGCAGATCGCGGGTGGACCTGATCACCGGCACCTTGGGCAAGGCGCTGGGCGGTGCGTCAGGCGGCTTCACCGCCGGGCCGGCGCCGGTGATTGAGCTTCTGCGCCAGCGCTCGCGGCCTTACCTGTTCTCCAACACGCTGGCGCCGGCCATTGCCGGGGCCAGCATCGCGGTGCTGGACTTGCTGGAAGCGTCCAACATGCTGCGCGACCAGTTGTTTGCCAACACCGCCTACTTCCGCGCAGCCATCGCGGCGGCCGGCTTCGAGATCAAACCGGGTGAGCACCCGATCGTGCCGATCATGGTGCACGACGCCGTGCTGGCACAGGCGCTGGCCGCGAGATTGCTCGAACTGGGCGTGTACGTGGTGGGCTTTTTCTTTCCCGTGGTGCCACGCGGCCAGGCGCGCATCCGGGTGCAGCTGAGCGCGGCGCACAGCCAGGCGCAGCTGGAACTGGCGGTGCAGGCGTTCACCCAAGCCGGCGGCGAACTGGGGTTGCTGAAGTGACCATGTTGAAGATCCTCATCATCGGCGGTGCACTGTGATGGCGCCGCTGAAGATTCTCATCATCGGCGCCAATGGCCAGATCGGCACCGAGCTGGCCGAGGCCCTGGCCCAACGCCATGGCGACGCGGCCGTGGTCACCAGTGATCTGGCCAGCGACGGCCGCTTGCCCGCACTGCGCCACGAAGCACTCGACGTGACCGATGCGGCAGCCTTGTCCGCCGTGGTCAAGCGCCACGCCATCACCCAGGTCTACCTGTTGGCGGCGGCCTTGTCGGCCAGCGGCGAGCAGCACCCGCAATGGGCCTGGCAGCTGAACATGGCCGGGCTGCTGAACGTGCTGGAACTGGCGCGCACGGTGAAGCTGGCGCGTGTGTTCTGGCCCAGCAGCATCGCCGCCTTCGGCCCCACCACGCCCGCCACCGCGCCGCAGCACACGGTGATGGACCCGGGCACGGTGTACGGCATCAGCAAGCTCGCCGGTGAGCGCTGGTGCGCCTGGTACCACGCCAAACACGGGGTGGATGTGCGCAGCCTGCGCTACCCCGGCTTGATCAGCTGGAAGACCGCACCCGGCGGCGGCACCACCGACTACGCGGTCGACATCTTCCACGGCGCCTTGAAGGCCGGCCGCTACACCAGCTTTCTGCGCGCCGACACCCGCTTGCCGATGATGTCGATGGCCGATGCCATCCGCGCCACGCTGGCGCTGATGGATGCACCGGCCGATGCCATCACCGAGCGTGGCAGCTACAACCTGGCCGGGGTCAGCTTCACCCCAGCCGAGATCGCGGCCGAGATCAGCCGCCACATGCCTGGGTTCCAGCTCGATTGCCAGCCCGACTTCCGCCAGGCCATCGCCGACAGCTGGCCGCAGGCCATCGACGACAGCCAGGCCCGGCTTGATTGGGGCTGGGCGCCGCACGACGACCTGGCGGCCATCGTCAGCGACATGCTGGCTGCGCTGCGGCCCCGGCTGTTGGGCTAAGCCAGCGCAGCGCGCAACGCCGCCAACAGCTCATCGGGCACCTCGGCCGCCAGGCTGTGGCCCGAGGCCAGCACCACCGTCTTGGCCTTCAGTGCCACCGCCAGCGCACGCGCAGCGCGTGGCGGTGTCATCTGGTCGGCGCTGCCCAGCACCAGGGTGGTCTGGGCCTGCACCCGGGCAGCCGCGTCGATGCCGCCGCTGTAAGCGTCGCAGACGCTGAAGTCATGGTGGAACAGGTTGACCGCACAGCCGGCCGCGTTTGGCCCGGCCAGCGTGCGCCGCATCAATGCCCGGTTGCTGCCGTGCAGCCACATGCCAGGGCC
>JANNMP010000057.1:0-7355 GCA_031398015.1 Burkholderiaceae bacterium | reverse complement strand
GTCGCCGCGCGTGGCCTGCCGCGCGATTTCATCGACGGTTTTCTGCTGCCGGCGATCAGCACGGTGTGCACCTGCAGCTACGCCCAGGCGGCCGAGTTTCCGGCCGAGGTGGTGGTGGGCTACCTGGCCGGCGGCGTGGCGCGCCAGGCCGTGCACCGGGCGCTGCACGGTGCTGACGACGTGCAGCGCCGGCTGCTGGCCGGCCTGGCCGATGTGCGCACCAGCGCCCAGGTGGTGGCGGTGCGCCGCTTGCCCGGCGGCGCCGGTGTGTTGGTGCAGCAGCAGGACGGCAGCGCCGACAGCTTCGACCAGGTGGTGCTGGCCACCCAGGCCAACCAGGCGCTGCGCCTGCTGGCCGACGCCAGTGCTGACGAGGCGCGCATGCTGGCGGGCTTCCAGTACACGCCGGTGCAGGTGCTGACCCACAGCGACGCAGGCCTGCTGCCGCAACGCCGGCGTGACTGGTCAGCGGTGAACCTGTGGGTTGACCCGGCAGCCGACGCAGCCGAAGCCACGGTCTGGGTCAATGCGGTGCAGCCGGTGCTGCGCGGCGCGGCCGATGTGTTCCAGACCGTGCACCCGCTGCGCCCGGTGGCCGAATCGGCCGTGCTGGGCCGGGCCAGTTTCGAGCGGCCGCTGGTCAATGCGCGCAGCCAGCAGGCGCTGGCGCTGCTGCAGCAATTGCAGGCCGAGCCGGGCCGGCGGCTGTGGTTTTGCGGCGCCTATGCCCAGGCCGGCATCCCCTTGCTGGAAAGCGCGGTGCAATCGGCCTTCGACGTGGCGCAGCGGCTGGGCGTGGATGCCAGTGCGCGCAAACGCTCAGGCGCGGGTGGCCCTGACCTTCTCGATCAGCGCACGCGCGGCCAGCTCGGTGTTCAGTGACAGCGACAGCGGCGCCCGGCACAGGCCGGCGTGGCCGTAGTGGCGGTTCTCATAAACCTGGGCGGCGGCGGGAAAGGTGTCGAGCAGGCGCTGCAGATCAGCGCCCGGGGCCAGGCTGTCGAGCAACTGGTCGAGGTGCAGCACCAGGGCGCGGTATTGCGCTGCGCCGATGCTGTGCGGCGCGGCGTCCACCCGCTGCAGCAACTCGGCCAGTGTGATGGCGGTCTTGAACGCGCCAGTGACGGCGGCCGGCTCGGAGTGCTGTGTGTGTGCCATGCCCTGCAGATGGCGACGGCAGGCGTGCTTGCAAGGGCAGCGCAGCGCGGCGGCGCCGGGGGCAGCGCCAGTCAGGGCAGCGGCAGCGATTCAGCCTCGGCCACCCGCGCCAGCGCGTCTTCGAACAACGCCCGGGCGGTGCCGGCCACGCGGTGCAGGTGGCTGTGCAGCGCAGCGTCGTCAGGGCCGCGGTTGACGCATTCGGCGCTGTAGGTTTCGAAATGGGCCAGCTGCATCACCAGCTCGGCCACATGGCGCGGGCATTCACAGGCCATGGTGCCCGACGCGGCGGCCAGTTGCACCAGGGCCTGGTCATCGAAGCGGCGCGGCGGCACGCCCAGCATGCCGGCTGGCAGCAGCGCTGTGCCGGCAGTTTGCGTGCTGGCCTGGCGCGGCACGCCGGTGGTGTTGGCAGCCAGCTCGGCCACCAGGCCACGCAGCGCGGCATCGTCCATCGGCGCACGCTGCAGGCGGCAGCCGGCGCGGCGCAGGCGCTCGGCCACGGCGTCGGGGCCGAAGCCGTAGACAACCACCGCCTGCTCGGCGCCCAGGCGGCGCATCAGTGCCAGCAGCCGGTTGGCCGATTCAGGCTGCAACGTGGCCAGGTCGGCCACCAGCAGCTCGGCGCGCAGCGCTGCCGGGCCGTCGGGCTCGGCCGCCAATGCGGCTTCGGCCGTGGCCAGATCGGCCCACACCGCCATGCGTTGCACGGCTGCGGCGCCCAGGCGGCGCGGCAGGCCCAGGCCGATGAGCGCGGCGCGCACACGCACCTGGGCGACGCTGCCAGCCGGTGCGGCCAGCGCCGCGCGGGCGTCGGCAATTTCCAGCAGCCCGGGTGTGGCCAGCCGGGCCAGCGAGCCGATGGCGTGGCCCTGGTCGACCAGCTGCTTGATCAGCAGCAGCCGCTCGACATCGGCGCCCGAATACAGCCGGTGGCCGCTGGGCGTGAGCGTGGGCCCCACCACCTGGTAGCGGCGCTCCCAGATGCGCAGCGTGGCCACCGGGATGCGCACCATGCGTGCCACTGCCCCGCTGCGGTAACGGGGTTGGGCGCTGGACACAGGGTTGAATGAGCTTTGCATCGTGCAAGTCTATTCAAACCTGGGTCGTTTGGGGCGTATTTTCTCCAGTGCGCTGGGTTTGACGCTGAACTGTCTCAGCTTTGCCGTCGATTCAGGTCTGCCGGCGCCGCGCCAGGCGGCCCAGCACCACCAGCCCGCCCAGCAGCAGGGCCCAGGTTTGCGGCTCGGGCACGGCGGCAGCGGCGAGCGCGGCCACGCCGGTGTCGGGGAAGTCGGTGAACACGCCGTCCACGCCCAGCCGCAAATACGCGGCCATCTCGGCCTGCGGGTCGCTGAAGCCAAATCCGACGGCGTCGTCGCGGAAGGTCCAGGTGTGCACCAGCAGGCCGGCGGCATGGGCGTTTTCGATCACACCGGTGCTGCCGACCACGCGCCGGTCATTGAGGTTGACCTTGCCGTCACCGTTGCGGTCGACGTTGTCGGCCACGGTCTTCAGCAAATACGGCTTCCAGGGGCCGATGCCGTCGGCATAGGTGGCCACAAAGCGCAGGCCGACCTCGGTCACCAGGTCGGCAAAGGTCAGTGAGCGGCCGTTGTGCAACACGTCATAAGGCTGGCGGTACGGGTCGGCCAGGGCCATCGAGCCGTCGGGGTTGACAGCGTCGGCATCGGCCAGTTGCACCAGCCTCAAGTCGGTGCGGGTGTTCAGGTACTGCAGGTTGCCCACCTCGAAGCTCTGGATGAACACCGGCGCATTGCGGCTGTTGCCGTAGGCGGCGTGCAGGGTGCTGACCAGCGTGTCTTCGAAATAGGTGGCGCTGCGGCCCTGGGCCAGCGACACGCTGCGCATGTAGGTGCTGTGCTTCAGCTCGGGGTAGATGCCGATGGGCCGGCCCAGCTCGGCGCTGCGGGTCTTGGCCAGGCTGATCACTTCATCCAGCGTGGGCACCTCGAACTGGCCGTCGTAGGCGGTGCTGCGCCCGCGGGTCTGCTTGGCGCGCAAGGTCTTCAGCTCGGCCAGGCTGAAGTCTTCGGCGAAGTACTCATCGGCATAGACAACGCCGTCGATGGTCTTGGTGGTCTTGCGGCTGGCGAACAGGCTGGCCACGTTGGTGGTGGTGCCGATGGTGGGCTCATGCCGGGCGATGAGCACGCCGTCCTTGGTCATCACCAGGTCGGGCTCGATGTAGTTGGCGCCCAGGCGGATGGCCTCGCGGTAGCTTTCCAGCGTGTGTTCAGGCCGGTAGCCCGAGGCGCCACGGTGGCCGATGACCAGCGGTGCGGCGCCGTCCAGTGTCTTCCAGAGCGGGCCGGCGGCCAGCGCCGTGGTGCCCGCCAGGGCTGCGGCCAGGGCAGTTGCCAAGGCCAGTGAAGTGCGGATCGGTGTCATGCGGTCTCCTCGGGGTGGTTTGCTGGTGTGCCCAACGACTGGGCGCAATAACTGGGCGTAACGACTGGGCGCAACAGCGCCCAAGCCTGATGCCGGCGCATGACGGTGGTTTGACAAAGCCTTGGCCGGGCAGCCGCCCAACACCCGCCCAACACCCGCCCTTCCCGCCCACCACCCGCGCAGCACGCTCAGGATGCGCGCAAGGGCGGCGGGCGGCCACTGCGGTTTGTCCGTGTTGGCAGCGCCTGGTCGCAGCCTGCGGCGGCCTGTCGCAAGCCGCTGGCTGCCGCCAGTGCGGCTGCCTAGAGTGCGGCCCATCGACCCACCCAGCCACCAGGAGCCCACCATGACCGCCCCCCGCCAACTGCATGCCAGCCCGTTGCAACAAGCCCTGTCACTGACCTTGGCCACAGCCGTCACGGCATTGGTGCTGGCCGGTTTGCTGGGTGAAGCCGGCAGTGGCCAGGCCGAGCGGCTGGCGCGCCAGATCGATGCCAGCCCGCAAGCCGTGGCGCTGCTGCTGACAGCCGCCAAGAGCTGAGCGGCGCAGCGCGCCAGACGCCCACACCGGCCCTGTGATCCAGGGCCTTTTCACGGGCCGGCCTGGTGCCGGCCCGGCTTTTTCTTGCCGCGTACCATCGTCTGCCCACAGCAGCAGCAGCCAAGGAGCCCGGCATGAAAGCGATCTGGAACAGCGTGGTCGTCGCCGAGAGTGACGACACCGTGGTGGTCGAAGGCAACCACTACTTCCCCGAGGCGGCAGTGCGCCAGGATTTGCTGGCCTTCAGCAATCACCGCACGTCCTGCGCCTGGAAGGGCCAGGCCCGCTACCACAGCCTGCTGGTCAATGGTGAGCTGAACCCCGACGCGGTCTGGTACTACCCCGAGCCCAGCGACGCCGCTGCCAACATCAAAGGCCGGCTGGCGTTCTGGAAAGGCGTGCAGGTGGTGGCCTGAGCGGGCCCCAGGCACCCGTGCACCGGCCCACCGGCGTCAGGCCAGCCGGCCGGCCTGGAAGTCTTGCACTGCGGTGATCAGCTCGTCACGGGTGTTCATCACGAACGGGCCATGCTGGGCGATGGGCTCGTTCAGCGGCGCACCGGCGATCAGCAGCAGGCGCGTTGGCGCATCGCCGGCTTGCAGCTGCACGCCATCGGCCTGCGGGTCTTGCGCCAGCACCGCCATGCGTTGCGCCGGCACCGCGCTGCCGGCCACCAACACGCTGCCGCGGTAGACATAAACAAACGCGTTGTGCGCGGCCGGCAGTGGCTGGCTGAAGCTGGTGCCCGGCTCCAGGTGGATGTCCAAGACCAGCGGCTCGGTGCGTGGGCGTTGCACCGCACCGGCCACGCCCTGGGCAACACCGGCGATCACCCGCACCCGCAGGCCCGGGGCGTTGATCTGCGGGATCTGGTCGCTGGGGATGTCGCGGTAGCTGGGTGGCTGCAGCTTGTCGGCTGCGGCCAGGTTCAGCCACAGCTGGAAGCCCTCCATGCGGCCGTCGGTCTGCTCGGGCAGCTCACTGTGCAGCACGCCGCGTCCGGCGGTCATCCACTGCACGCCGCCGTCGGCCAACAGGCCGGTGTGGCCGGCTGAATCACGGTGGCGCATACGCCCGGCCAGCATGTAGGTGATGGTCTCGAAGCCGCGGTGCGGATGCTCGGGAAAGCCCGCAATGTAGTCACCCGGCTGGTCCGAGCCGAAGGCGTCGAGCATCAGGAACGGGTCGAGCCGGCGCTGCAGCGGCTGGCTGAGCACACGCAGCAGTTTGACGCCGGCGCCGTCGCTGGTGGGCTGGCCGCTGACCAGGCGCTCGATGCGGCGTGGCGTGGTGACGGTGGGGGTGGTGGTGTCGGGGGCGGTGGTGGTCGTCATGCCGCCATGGTGCGCCTGGCCAGGCCAAGGCGCTGCCAGCCGGGTTGAACGTGGCGTTCAAAAAACCGGCCTTGCAGCCTGGCGTTAGGCTTGTTGCTGATGGCCGACACCGCCGGGCCCCTGCTGACCACCAGCCACCACCGCCGCCTGCGCGCGGTGTGGCGGTCGGCCGGCTGGCCGTTCCAGGACATGATCGAGCTGGACCTGCTGGCCGCCGGGCTGTTGTCGCGTGCGCTTGACGCCCAGGGCCGCGAGACGGTGCGTCTGACCGACGCCGGCATGCTGTTGCTGCACCACACGCTGCAGCGCAACCGCGCCGCCCGCGACGGCCATGAGCAGCTGGTGGCCGAGGTGTCGCGCGCCATGCAGCGTGCCGGCCGCGTGGTGTGGCGCGGCCTCGCCCTGCGCGCCTGGGTGGGCGTGGACATCCGCACCGGCAACGACACCGAAACGGCGGCCAACCCTGCGCACTGGGCCATCGCCATGCCCGATGTGTTTTCGATCCGCCACACCACGGTGGAAGACTTCGTCGAGCCGGTGGCGCATGAAGTGAAGGTGCGGCGCGCCGACTTGCTGGCCGACCTGCGCCGCCCGGCCAAGGGCGAGGCCTACCGCTGGCTGAGCAGCGAGTGCTGGTATGTGCTGCGCGACGGCATTGCCCGGCCGGAGGAGATTCCGCCGGTCTACGGCGTGCTGCTGGCCGTGCCGGGCGCTGCGCTGCAGGTGGCTCGGCCGGCGCCCAAGCGCGCGCTGCGCCTGCCGTTCATGGTGTGGATGGCGCTGGCACGCGCCACGCCCGAGCCGGTGGACGACGACAGCCAGCCCGGCCTGTGCGAGCCGCCGCCATAGGCCGGCGTGTCAATGCGCCGCAGTGGGCTGTGGCACAGACCGGCCGAGCTGGTCAGCAGCAGCGCGGCGCTGCCGGCCGCCAGCGCTGCGGCCATCCCGTGCGGCAGCTGCGCGGGCGGCGGCCAAGCACGCCAGAATCGGCGTCCACCCTTGCTTGTGTTGGAGCTGCCGATGCGCCACCCCACCTTGTTGCCTGGCCGGCTGGCCTGCGGTGTTGCCGCAGCGCTGCTGCTGGCTTGCACGCTGGCCATGCCGCTGGCGCGGGCGGCCACACCGTCTGCCGCCGTTGCCTGGCTGAGCGCAGCCGCCGATGCCGACATCGAGCGCGCCCTGGCCCAGGCCCGCAGCGAGCGCAAGCCGCTGCTGCTGTACTGGGGCGCAAGCTGGTGCCCGCCCTGCAACCAGCTGAAAGCCACGCTGTTCAACCGCGCCGATTTCATCGACCGCGCCAAAAGCTTTGTGGCAGTGCACATCGATGGTGACCTGCCCGGCGCGCAGCAACTGGGCACACGCTTCAAGGTGCGTGGCTACCCGACCATGGTGCTGATGCGTGCCGACGGCACCGAGATCACCCGCCTGCCCGGCGAGGTCGACGCGCCGCAGGTGATGGCGGTGTTGCAGCTGGGCCTGGCCGGCGGCCGGCCGGTGGCGGCGGTGCTGGCCGATGCCCGCGCCGGCAAGCCGGTCAGCGGGCCCGAGTGGCGTTTGCTGGCCTACTACGGCTGGGACATCGATGAGGCCCGGCTGGTGGCGGCCGAGCAACGGCCGGCGCTGCTGGCCCAGCTGGCGCAGCGTTGCCCGGCCAGCGAAGCCCAGGCCCGCACCCGCCTGCAGCTGAAGGCGCTGGCCGAGCATGACGCTGCCAAGAGCGGCCCGCCCGACGCTGCGCTGCGCACGCGGGTGGCCAAACTGCTGGCCGATCCAGTGGCCAGCCGCGCCCAGATGGATGTGCTCAGCAACCAGGCCACCGACATCACCAAGGCGCTGGCGCCGTTGCCCGGGCCGCAGCGCCAGGCGCTGGCTGGCGCCTTCGATGCCGCGCTGCAGCGGCTGCAGGCCGA
>JANNMP010000039.1:0-4849 GCA_031398015.1 Burkholderiaceae bacterium | reverse complement strand
GGGCTCCAGCCCCATGTAGACCAGCGCACGCTCGATGGCGCCGCGCTTGGCCTCGTCCTTTTCGCGGTCGGGGTCGGGCACACGCCCGTCGATGGACAACACCATCTCGGGGCTGGTGCCCCAGGTGACCTGGGGCTTCAGGGTGCTGGCGTCCAGCACCACCACGGCGTCGAAGTGCGCGCCTTCGTCGCTGCGCAGCCGGCGCCACAGCGCCGCGGCATGGTCGAACTCGATGCCCTTGGGTGCAAACGGCCGGCCCTTGACGTAGGCAATGGTGGTCTCGTCCACGCCCACCAGGCCGGCGCGGGCGCCGGCTTCGATGGCCATGTTGCACACCGTCATGCGGCCTTCCATGCTGAGCGCGCGGATGGCGCTGCCGCCAAATTCGATGGTGTGGCCGGTGCCGCCGGCAGTGCCGATCCTGCCGATGATGGCCAGCACGATGTCCTTGGCCGTCAGGCCCTTGCCGAGGGCACCGTCCACCCGCACCAGCATGTTCTTGGCCTTCTTGGCCAACAGCGTCTGCGTGGCCAGCACATGCTCGACCTCACTGGTGCCGATGCCATGGGCCAGCGCGCCGAACGCGCCATGGGTGCTGGTGTGGCTGTCGCCGCACACCACCGTCATGCCCGGCAGCGTGGCGCCCTGCTCGGGGCCGATCACATGCACGATGCCCTGGCGCTTGTCCAGGAACGGGAAATACGCCGCCGCGCCAAAGGCGGCGATGTTGGCGTCCAGCGTGCGCACCTGCAGCTTGCTGGTGGCGTCGGTGATGCCGTCGTAACCACGCTCCCAGCCGGTGGTGGGCGTGTTGTGGTCGGCGGTGGCCACGATCGAGCTGACGCGCCACACCTTGCGCCCGGCCAGGCGCAGGCCCTCGAAGGCCTGCGGGCTGGTCACCTCATGCACCAGGTGGCGGTCGATGTAGAGGGTGGCGGTGCCGTCATCCTCGGTGTGCACGACATGGTCGTCCCAGAGCTTGTCGTAGAGCGTGCGGGCGGGGTTGGCAGTGGTCATGCTGGCGGCCGGGGCTGCGTGCGCGGGGTGCTGATTGTCGCGCCAACTGGCAGGGTGGCTGCAGGGTGGCGGCAGGGCGGCGGCATGCCGGCGCCCTCCTACACTGCCGCAGCCCATGCCCGACCTGCCCAGCGATACCCCGACCACCGCAGCGCTGCCCAGCGCCGACGCCCAGACCGTGTTCGACGCGCTGTGCTTCCTGCAGGCGCCGATCAACATCACCCGGCTGGCCGAGTTTCTGGCTGACCACCGCACGGCGCGTGGCGCGCAGTTCCATGCGGCCGAGCTGCGCCGGTTGCTGGGTGCGCTGCAGCAGCAAGGGCTGGCGCAGAACACGGCGCAGGGGCCGTGGTTTGTGCCACCGGGGCTGGCCTGGCCACGCTTTCTGGCGCTGCTGCGGCTGCCGGCAGCCAAGGCGGCCTGGTGGGCCAGCTGGCGGCGGTTGTACCGGTTCGACCACAGCTGGCACCTGGAGCTGTTCGGCGTTGAATCGCTGGTGGGCGCGGTGCGGGTGGTGGTGCTGGCCGGCGGCACGTTCAACCACTTTGAGCGGCTGTGCCAGCTCAGCCGCCAGGTCTCGCCACGCCACCCCAGCGTGCTGGTGGCCGCGCTGCTGCAGCCTTTCGATGCGGCGGTCTGGGCGGCGATCGACGACGAGCTGCGCCACCACCTGCTCAGCCACTTGCTGACCATGCTGGCCGGTGATGCCGAGACCACCACCGCACCGCTGTGGGCCTGGCTGCAGGCCCAGGCCACGCCCGACGCTGAGCGCTTGCAGGACGGCCTGCGCCTTCGCGTTGCCGAGCGCTTGCTGCTGGCCGGCCAACGTGACGAGGCCCTGCGCGTGCTGCGCGGCCTGGACCACCCGGCGGCCCAGGCGCTGCGCGCTGGCGTGGACATCGCCGCCGGCCACCACGCCAGCGGCGCCCGCGCGTTTGAGCTGGCCTGGAAAGAAGCCGCCGCCACCAGCGGCCGGCGCAAGCTGCTGTTCCATGAGGCGACCAGCTGGTTCTACCTGCTGTCGCTGATTGCCCAACCCGAGCCCGCCGCCTGGACCAAGGCGCGCAAGTTCGCCGCCGCTGAAGCCGGCAAGCGCGACGCCGACCCCTACACCTTCTGGGGCATCTGGCAGGAGGCCATCGACCAGCGCCTGGGCGACGCACCACGCCTGGCAAAGCGGCTGCTGTTCACCGGCCCCAGCAGCCACCGCATGCATGGGTTGATGCAATTGAGCCACTGGCTGCTGGGCGCCTGGCTGGGCCATGTGCCGCCACAGCCCGACGCCTTCAGCGCCGAGGCACGGCGCCTGGCGCAGGCTTATGAAGACGCCGCGTTGCCTTGGCTGGCCATGCTGGTGCGCCGCAGCGCCGCGCTGCTGCTGGGCCAGCCACCGTTGCCGGCCGATGCCCAGCAGCCCTACCCCGTGGGCGCACCCACTGACCGCTGGCGCGAGGCGCTCAACGCCATCGTCGCGCTGGGCCCGGTGGGTGGCAGCGCCACCGCCAGCGCGCCCGACGCACCCGCTGACCGGCTGATCTGGACGGTGGCCACCGACGCCCAGGGCCGCGTGCGCCGCATCGAGCCGCTGGAGCAGAAGGCCGGCGCACGCGGCCTGGGCAAGCCCAAGCCCGCGTCATTGGCGGCACTGGCCAAGCGCAGCGATCTGCCCGCCCATGATGCCGCCGTGCTGCGCGCGGTGAAAAAGCTGCCCTACGGCGGCCGCCTCACGCTCGACAAGGCCCAGGCAGTGGTTGCCCTGGTGCGCCACCCGCAGGTGGCCTGGGCCGACGCGCCGTTGCAGCGCATCGACGTGAGCGAAGGCCTGCCGCAGCTGGAAGTGCTGACGCGTGGCGAGCACCTGCAGTTCAAGGTGCTCGACCCGATCCGCACCGACGACGGTGCGGCCAATGGTGACGACGATGACGATGGCGACATCGACGACGACGACACCTGGACCCGCAGCCGCCGCAGCGGCGAGGCCGCCAAGCCACCGGTGCTGTTGCTGCGCGACGGCCCGGAGCAAGCACGCCTGGTGCGGGTGACTGCCGCGCAACTGCGTGTGGCAGAGCTGGTCACCCACGGCTGGCAGGTGCCGGTGGCTGCGCGCGCCGAGCTGGACGCCGCGCTGCGGGTGCTGGGCACGCACTTCCAGCTGGCCAGTGACGCCGAGGCCGGCCATGAGGTGGTGGCCACCGCCCAACTGCGCGCCGAGCTGACGCCGCAGGGCGACGGCATCTCGCTGCGGCTGCTGGCCGCGCCGTTCGGTGATTTCGGCCCCCGCCCCGCGCCCGGCCAGGGCCGCGAGCGGGTGACGACAGTGCACCAGGGCGTGACGCTGTCGACCAAGCGCGACCTGGCGGCCGAAGCCCACCATGCCCGGGCGCTGACCGACGCGGTGGACTGGCTGGACGACGGCAGCCATGCCTGGCAGCTCGACGATCCCGAGCAGGCCTTGCAGGTGGTCGAAGCGTTGGCGGCCTTGAGCGAGCGCATCGTCAGCGAATGGCCCAAAGGCAAACCGATGCGGGTGCGCGTCGTGGCGGCCACGCAAGTGGCGCTGCAGGTCAAGAGCCAGGGTGACTGGTTGCAGATCGACGGCGAACTGGCGCTGGACGGCGGCGAGGTGCTGCGCCTGCGCCAGCTGCTGGATCTGGTGCAGCTGGGCAAGCAGCGTTACGTGGCGCTGGGCGATGGTGACTTCCTGGCGCTGTCTGACACCCTGCGCCAGCAACTGGCCGACCTGCGCGCGATCACATCCAACCAAGGCCAGCAGCAGCGCGTGGCCACGCTGGCCGCGCTGGCCTGGAGCGCCCAGGCCGGCGCACCCGCACTGGCCGGCGACACCGCCTGGCAGCAGCGCTGTGATGCCTGGAACAGCGCCCAGGCCCAGACCTTCAGCCTCCCCGCCGGCCTGGCCGCCGAGCTGCGTGACTACCAGGCCAGCGGCTGGCTGTGGCTGATGCGCCTGGCTGCCAGCGGCTTTGGCGCCGTGCTGGCCGACGACATGGGCCTGGGCAAGACGCTGCAGACCCTGGCCCTGTTGCTGGCGCGCGCGGCCGGCGGCCCGGCACTGGTGGTGGCACCCACGTCGGTGTGCGGCAACTGGCTGGCCGAGGCGGCGCGCTTTGCACCCGGCCTGCACGTCGAGCTGTACGGCGACACCGCGCTGCTGGCCGAGCCCGACGACGACGGCGCCGAGCCGCTGGCCGACGACGGCAGCGCCACCGACACCGCCCGCCAGGCCGCCCGCCGCAAGCAGGTGCAGGCGCTGGGCCCCGGCCAGGTGCTGGTCTGCAGCTACGGCCTGCTGCAGATCGACGGCGACATCCTGGCCGGCCGGACCTGGCACAGCGCGGTGCTCGACGAAGCCCAGGCGATCAAGAACCCCGGCACCCGCCGCGCAAAGGCCGCCACCGGCCTGGCAGCCGATTTCAAGCTGGCCCTGACCGGCACGCCGGTGGAAAACCGGCTGGGTGAGCTGTGGTCGATCATGGCCTTTGCCAACCCCGGCCTGCTGGGCAGCGCCGAGCAGTTCAATCTGCGTTTTGCCGGCCCGATCGAACGCGATGCTGACCCGCAGGCCAGCCGCCGCCTGCGCCGCCTGGTCGCGCCCTTCCTGCTGCGCCGAACCAAGGGCGAGGTGCTGACCGACCTGCCGCCGCGCACCGAGATCGTCCACGACGTGGTGCCCGGCAAACGCGAGCACCGACGTCGAATCCTTCGATGCGGTCCGCCTCCTCGCTGCGGGCCGTCAGCATGATCACGGGAGTGTGCACGGCGCGGCTCCGCAGGCCGCGCGCGAGCGTCGGCTCGTCCTCGACGATAAGAATTG
>JANNMP010000786.1:0-13971 GCA_031398015.1 Burkholderiaceae bacterium | reverse complement strand
GGGCCAGGTCGGCCACGCTGAACCCGGCCGCCGCCAGCGCGGCGGGCATGCCCAGTGCGCCGATCTCGCGCTGGAAATCCAGCAGGAATTGCGCGCGCTCGGCGTTGCCTTCTTCCAGCCGCGCCGGCAGCGCCAGGATCTGCAGCGGCCGGCCGTTGCGCAAGGCCAGCACGCCGGGGCTGGTGAAGTCCTCGGCGACGCTGCGTGTACCCAGCAGGTTCTGTTGGTTGGCGGCACACAGCAGCACGGCCACGTCGGCCAGTTGGTAGGCGCAGACGCCGCCCATTTCGGTGACGCCGGTGCGGCTGTCGACCAGCACCACGTCGTAGCTGGTGTCGGGCCGGCCGGGCTGGGGTGGGTCTTGCCAGCGCCGGCGCAGCCAGTCAAAGAAGCGGTCGCCCTTCCAGTTGAAGTAGAAGTCCTGCCAGTCGAAGCTGCGCACCGCCAGCGCATAGCGGCGCTCGGCGTCGCTGCCCTCGCGCGCGCCGGCGCCCAGCAGGTGCACCAGGCCGGACTGGGTGCCCACCGCAGGGCGCACCGGCTGGATGTAGGCGGCCAGCTGCTTGAAGCGCGGGTTGGCCAGCTCGGCCTCGTCGCTGAGCGCGCGCCGGTAGTCCTGCAGCAGGTCGACCAGCCCCGGCGCGGCGCGCGTGGCAGCCGCGCGCGCGGGGTCGAGGAAGTACATCTCCAGGCCCGGCGCCTCCAGATCGAAGTCAACCACCAGCACCCGCGCGCCACGCGCTGCCAGCAGCCGCGCCACGCTGGCCAGCGCCATCGAGCGGCCGACACCGCCCTTGTAGCTGTAGAAGGTGAAGATCACGGCGGGTCGTCGAGCAGGGTTTCGGCCTGGTCGGCATGCAAGGGGCGGCCCAGGGCCAGGTCGTTGTCGCGCAGCAGGCGTGGCACGGCCGCGCGCAGCCAGCGCTGCAGGCGCTGCAGGCTGTTGACGCCCAGCTCGCACTGCGGGTCCAGCTCGGCCAGGAAACGCGCCGCCAGCGCGCCCAGGTGCAGGTGCGAGCCTTCGCCAAACAATTGCGCGCTGGGCAGTTGCGCCGGGTCACTGGCGCACAGCGCGGCCACCGCGCAGCGCGGTGCGGCCACCAGCTCGGCGGCGGCGTCGCGCAGTGCCGGCAGCAGCAGCGCGGTTTCGTCGACCAGGATCAGGCAGCCACGCTGGCGCAGCGCCAGCACCATGGCGCGCGAGCCGTCTTCGTCGTGCAGGTACTCGTCCAGGCTGTAGTGGCGCAGCAGCAGCCGGGCGTCGTGCAGCAGCTCACGCTCGCGGCTGCCCTGGCTGGCCTGGTTGATGGCGCGCACTTCCTGCTCCAGCCGGTCGCGCGCGCTGGGCTGGTCGCTGCCAAAGCAGCGCCAGTCGTCACGCTGCGCACCATGGCTGCCCAACGGCCAGCCGGGCTGGTGCTTGCGCACGGCGCTGCTCAGCTGCTTCCACTGCCGAGTGCGCTCTTGGCGCAAGGCGCCGAACGGCGCAAACGTGGCGCCGCCGGGCGCTTGCAACGCGGCCACCTCGCCCGCATTGGGTGCGATCACCAGCGCTGGCAGCGCCAGCCGCACGCGGTTGGACAAGGGCCGCAGCAGCACCTGCGCCAGGCGTTGCAGCACCGTGTCGGCAGCGTCGGCCTGGTCCAGCGCGGCCTGGCCGATGCTGGCGGTGGGCAGCGCCGGCCAGTCGGCCGGCAACTGGCCGGGCTGCAGATCGACCAGCAGCAGGGCCAGGCAATCACCGCGCCGCGCCCAGCGCTGCAGAAGGCTGCAGCAGCGCGCGCGCAGCGCTGGCTCGGTCAGGCGCTGCAGCGTGGTGGCGGTCAACACCAGCAGGCCGAGCTGGGCGCCGGCCTTGCTTTGGCCATCACCGCGCAGCGCCAGGTCCAACTGCTGGGCCAGGTCGGCACTGGCCGGGCGCAGGCCCTGGGCGCGCAGCACATCGGGGCGCTGGGCGGCCAGGCGCTGCAGCAGCGGCATGCCGTCACCGGCCAGCCCCAGCAGCGCCACCGGGTGCAGCCGCGCCTGCCAGGGCGGCTCGGACTGCATCACCGCCGCGCGCCGGCCGTGGAACTCAGCGCGCTGGTCGGGCAGGGATTGCAGCAGCGCCTTCTCCAGCCCGGCCAGGCTGTTGAAGGTGAAGCACTGGCCAGCCATGCCGGAAGCCAGCGCCGTGCGGAAGGCCTCGATGCGCGTGGCGGTTTCGGGGTGGTTCTTGCTGTCGCGCTGGCTGTCGTCGCTGTTGGTGCGCAAAAACACCAGGCGTGGCACGGCGCGGTTGGGGTCGCTGCGGCAGGCGTCGTATTCGAGTTCGGTGATCGACTTGGCCAGCGGGTCGGCTTCACCACCCGGCACCCAGCCGTAGCGGTGGCCGATGATGCCCACGTACAGGTGGGCGCGGTGCACATCGGCAATGCAGTTGGCCACCGTGCCTTGGTCCGCCGCGCGGTAGCTGTCATCGACCAGGCCGAATTTGCGCAGGATCTCGATGGCCGCTGCGCGCTCGGCCACCAGGTCGTCGATGGTCGACGAGATGTAGATGCGGTACTCGGACGGTTCAGCCATGGGCGCGGTGGGTCAGCGCCTGGCATGGTGCCATGCCGCGCGCCGCGCCAGCGCTCAGGCGCTGTTGTGCCGGCCCGGGTTGTCCAGGCTGGCCCAGGCGCTGGCCTCGCCGGCCTGGCGGCCGCGGCCGCCTTGTTTGGCGCGGTAGAGCTGGGCGTCGGCGCGTTGCAGCAGTTCTTGTGCGGCGTCGTCGCCTTGCGCGTCGCTGCCGATGGCCACGCCCACGCTGGCACCAATCTGCAACTGCAGCGCGCCGATCATGAACGGCGCATGCGACGCCTCCAGCACCTTGGCCGCCACCGTTTGCGCTGCCGCCGGCTCACGCAGGCCAAGCAACAGGATCGCGAATTCGTCACCACCCAGCCGGGCGACGGCGTCGGTGGGCCGCACCAGGCCTTGCAGGCGCTTGGCATAGGCCTTGAGCAGCTGGTCACCCATCGGGTGGCCATGCTTGTCGTTGACCGGCTTGAAATGGTCGAGGTCGATGTACAGCAGGGCCAGCGCCGGTCCATCACCGGCTTGCAAGGCGGCCTGCAGCCGGGCGCCGAAACCGGCGCGGTTGAGCAGCCCGGTCAGCGGGTCACGCTCGGCCAGTGCCTGCAGGCGCACCTGCTCCTGGCGGTGCGGTGTGATGTCCAGGGCCACGCCGACGAAGCCATCGACCTCGCCGCTGTCCAGCCGCACCGGGATGTAGCTCACCGCCAGCGTGGGCTGGCCCGGGCGGGCGGGGTAGTGGCGCTCGAACTGCACCGCCTCGCCGGCCAGGGCGCGCTCGGCCCAGTGGCGGCTGCGCTGCACGTCGTCGGGCGACAGCAGGTCCAGCGCTGAGCGCCCCAGCACCTGGTCACGCCGCAGGCCATGCCATTGTTCAAACGCGCTGTTGACAAAGCGGTAGCGCAGCGCACTGTCCACCGCCGAGACGATGGCCGGCAGCGCCTCGGTGACCGAGCGCAGCGTGGCCGTCTGGCGCGCCGCCTGCAGCCGCCCGGCCACCTCGGCCGACATGTCGCGCATCACCGCTGACATGCGCTCGATGCGGCCGTCGGCGCCGTGGTGGGCAATCAGCAAATGGCTGACCGGCAGGCTGTGGCCACCGGCCACCAGCAGGGTGGTCTCGCCCTGCCACACGCCATGCTGCTGCAGTGCTGCCATCACCTCGCCCTGCAGGCGCTGGTTGTCGTGGGCGTTGTGCAAGTCACTCACCTTGCGGCCGGCCAGCGGCGTGCCTGCGAGCAATCCCAGCACACGGCGCGCGGCCGGGTTCATGTAGATGATCTGACCGTGCAGGTCGGCCTGCACCACGACATCGGTCGACACCTCCAGGATGGTGCTCAGCACCCGCAGCGCCTGCTCGGCCTGGCTGCGCTCGGTGATGTCGATGCCGGTGGTGAAGAAGCCCTTGACACTGCCGTCGCCGGCAAAGTCGGGCAGCAAACGGCTTTCGATGCGGCGCGGCCGGCCGCCGACCACTTCATCAAACTCGAAGTGTTGCGGCGTGCCGGCCAGCACCGCTGCCACCTTGCCGGCAAGCGCTGCGGTCAACTGCGCGCCCAGCAGTTCGTTGCGGCTGCGGCCGATGATCTGCTCGCGCGCCAGGCCAAAGCGCTCGCAATGCGCGCGGTTGACAAAGTGGTAGCGCAGTTCGCGGTCAACATAGGCAATGCGCACCGGCAGGTTGTCGGTGACCTCGCGCACAAAGCGCTCACTGTCGGCGGCCCGCTGCTCCAGCTGCTTGCGGGTGCTGATGTCCTGGAAGGCGCCGACCAGCTTGACCGCCACGCCAGCCTCGAATTCAACCTCGCCCACCGCGCGGGCCCAGATCTGGCGGCCGTTGAAGGTGATCAGCGGCAGCTCCAGGTCCCAGCCCTGGCCTGATTGCATGCCGTTGCGCACCGCCGCCTCGATCACCGGGCGGGCCTCTGGGGCATAAAACTGGATCGCGCTGTCGAGTGTGGGTTGAAAGCTGTCGGGCACCTCGTGGATGCGCCGGGTCTCGGCCGACCAGGTGACTGAGTTGCTGCGCAGGTCAAGCTCCCAGCCGCCCACGCCGGCCACCCGCTCGGTGCGGGTCAGGAAGGCCTGGCTGGAGCGCAGCGCCGTCTCGGCCCGCTGGCGGGCGCTGACATCGCGCCCCACCGAGCGCAGCAGCCGGCTGCCGTCGGGCATCAGCTGCACGCTGTTGGTCCAGGCCACCCAGACCTCGCTGCCATTGCGCGCGTGCATCTTGTTCTCGCCGGCCAGCATCTGCCCGGTGCTCAGCACCCAGGCGATGCGCTCGCGCACGATGCCGCGATCGCTGGGCTCGACATAGTCGAACAGGTTGTGCCCCGTCAGTTGCACCGGCGTGCGCCCGAAGTGCCGCGCATACGCTGGATTGACATAGACCAGCGTGCCGTCGGGCAGCGCCAGCGAGATCAGCTCACTTTGCTCTTCGACGATGGCGCGGTGCTGGGCTTCGCTGGCGGCCAGGATCTGCTCATGGTCACTGCGGGCCAGCAGCACGCTGGCGATCAGGTCGCGGCGCATCTGCAGGGTGTCGGTGGCAATGCGCGCCAGCGCGCGCAGGATGTCGGCCTGCTGTGCGCTCAGCGTCTGTTCCTCACGGCCGATCACGCACAGCGTGCCCACCCGCTCACCGCCGGGCAGCACCAGCGGCGCGCCGGCATAGAAGCGGAATTGCGGCGCGCCGGTGACCAGCGGGTTGTCGGCAAACCGTGCGTCCTGGCGTGCGTCAGGCACCTCAAGCAGCGCGTCGTCCAGGATGGCGTGGGCACAAAAGGCCAGGTCACGCGGTGTCTCGCGCATGTCCGGCAGGCCGGTCTGGGCCTTGAACCACTGGCGGTCGGCGTCGATCAGGCTGATCAGGCCGATGGCCGTGCCACACACCGTGGACGCCAGCCGGGTCAGGTTGTCGAACACCGCCTCGGGGCCGCTGTCGAGCACCATCAGCGCACGCAATTGCGCCAGGCGTGCAGGCTCGTTGTCAGGCTTGGGCGCTGGAATGCTCACCGTGGGCGACGCCGGCTGCGGGGCCGGGCGGAATGTTGTCGAAGCATGCTGGGGTCCATCCGCAGGCGGCTTGCCTGCAGCCCCCATTCTCGGCGCCCAACGGCCAATCCAGCCGGTTGCGGGCCGCCGGCCGCCGGAAGTGTGGGTGGCGATGCGCGCAAGCCAAGCATGCACAATCGTTGCCCATGACAGCAACAGGGGTGCGCAATGCTGGGTTGCCGCTGTGGTGGCAGCCGCCGCAGATGGCCGCGCTGGCGCTTGTGCTGGCCTTGCTGCTGGCCGGCTGTGCATCACGCTCAGACCTGGTGGCGCCACGCAGCACCGATGCCAGCGCCTATGCCGCCTGGGGCTGCGAGCGCCTGTTCGACGAGATCGACAGCGTGCAGCAGCGCGCGGCCGACGTGGCCTACGCGGTGGATTCACGCGTGGGCAACAACATGATCGCGCTGGGCCTGGGCGTCACCGTGTTCTGGCCGGCCCTGCTGGCGATGCGGCCCGACGGCCTGGAGGCTGAAGAGCTGGCCGCGCTCAAAGGCCGTTATGAGGCCATGCGCAGTGTGGTGGCGCGCCAGGCCTGCCCGCCGCCGCCCGAGGCCATGGCCGCGCAGCGCCAGGCGGCGCTGCCGGTGGCGCTGGGCGACCGGCTGGTCTATGAAGAGCGCGCCAGCGCCAGCGCGCCGGTGCACCAGCTGGGCATGCAGGTGACGGCGCTGCGGCGCGACCAGATCGAGTTCTTGGTCGATTTCGACGGCAAGGCCCATGCCATGCCCTGGCGCCAAGACCTGGTGGGCAACCCGTTGCTCGATGCCCGCGCGCCACTGCTGGGCTGGCGCCGCCTGCTCAAACCCGACCTGGCGCTGGGCCAGGTGCTGTACGGCGAGCTGGCGGCGGCCGAGGACACCCGGCCCAGCGCCCGGGTGCGTGGCCAGGTGGTGGCCACCGGGCCGCAGACCATCGCCGGCCGCGCCTTCGACGTGGCGGTGATCGAGCTGTTTGGCGAAGCGCCGTCACAGGCGTCCAACCCTGGCGGTCTGGACCAGGGCAGCACCCGGCTGGACGGGGTGATGGCCGTGGACCGCCGCAACGGCTTGCTGCTGCGCCTGGAGCTGCGCAGCGCCAACCCTGACTTTGCGCTGCGCCGCCGCCTGTTGCGGGTGGAGCCCGCCAGCCGGCCATGACGGCCTTGGCGGCATTGCAGGCCGGCTGTTTACCGATCTTTACGGCGCCCACAAGGCCGGCTCACCGCTGCTGCGCAGAATCTCTGGCAGCGACACAGTCAGGAGAGCCACGGATGACACACAACGCCAAGCGCCCGAACCCGCAGCCCCACCCCCGCCACCACGCTGCCCGCCGCGCCGCCTGGGCCGTGGCGGCGGCCATGCTGGTGGCCGCCGTGGGCAGTGCCCAGGCCCAAGGCGAAGCGCCGCAGGCCCAGCGCGGCGCGCAACACAGCGCCCACCCGCTTATTGGGCATGGCATGGGCCATGGCATGGGCCACGGCATGGCCGGGCTGATCATCCCCGAGCGCGCGCTCGACGCCATCGGCGCCAGCGCCGAGCAGAAAGCCAGGCTGCGCGACATCTTCAAGGCCGCGCTTGACGACCTGAGCGCCGGCCGCGAGGCCCGCCAGGCGTCGCGCGCCCAGTTGCAGGCGCTGCTGGCCGCGCCGCAGATCGACCGTGGCGCCGCCGAGGCGCTGCGCCAGCAGGACCTGGCCTTGCATGACACGGCGGGCAAACGCCTGATGCAGGCCATGCTCGATGCCCAGGCCGTGCTCACACCCGAACAGCGCCAGCAACTGAGCGAGCGTTTGAAGGCCCAGCGTGCCGGCCGCGACCGCCACCACCGTGAACGCCGCGCGAGCGACGCGCCGCGCAGCTGACCGGGCCGGTGCGGCGCTGTTGCACAGTCTCCTCGGTTCGCCCCGCCGCAGCTTGCGCCGGGGCGCTTTTTCATTGCACGATGACAGGCAGGACCCCCAAGCCATGAACGGCAAGCTGCTGCTGATCGACGACGACACACGCCTGACCGCCATGGTGAGCGACTACCTGCGCGCCAACGGCTACGAGGTCGACACCGCCGGCTCGCTGGCTGACGGCCGCGAGCGCCTGCGCAGCAGCAGCTACGGGGCCCTGGTGCTCGACCTGATGCTGCCCGACGGCGACGGCCTGGACCTGACCCGTGAGCTGCGTGCGGACGCGCGCCTGAAGCGCCTGCCGCTGCTGATGCTGACCGCCCGCGGCGAGCCGCTGGACCGTGTGCTGGGCCTGGAGCTGGGCGCCGACGACTACCTGGCCAAGCCGTTTGAAGCGCGTGAGTTGCTGGCCCGCGTCAAGGCCTTGCTGCGCCGCGCCAGCCCCGATCTGGCGGCCGACGAGCTGATGCGCTTCGGCCGCTTGGAGATCGACCTGGGCGCGCGCCAGGCCCGCATCGACGGCAAGCCGGCTGACCTGACCGGCCACCAGTTCGACCTGCTGGTGGTGCTGGCGCAGAGCGCCGGGCGGGTGATGAGCCGTGACCAGATCATGGACGCGCTCAAGGGCCACCCGATGGAGGCCTTCGACCGCAGCATCGATGTGCATGTCTCGCGCATCCGCGCCTGCATCGAAGACGACGCCAAGGCCCCCAAGCGTGTGCTCACCGTGCGCGGCTCGGGCTATGTGTTCGCGCGCAAGCAGGACGCTGAAGATTGAAGTCGCTCTACCTGCGCATCTGGCTGACGGTGGTGGCCGCGCTGGCACTGTTTGCGTCGGTCTCGGCATGGATGTGGCAACAGCACATGGCGCAGGAGCGCGCCCGCATGGAGGCCGTCGCCGGTGAACGCCTGGCGGCCTGGGCCGAGCTGGTGCAACGCGCGCTGCCCAGCGCCGACGCGCCGCTGGCCGAGCAGGCCGAAGCCCTGCGCGAATGGTCGGCCCGGCTGCGCGTGCCGCTGGCGCTGGATGACCGGCGCGGGGACCGCATTGCGGCGTCTGACAGCTTTCTGCGCCGCGACACCGAGCGTGGCCCCACGGCCACCGCCGTGCGGCTGGACGACGGCCGCACGCTGTGGCTGGCGCGCCGGGCGATGCGCCGCCCGCCGCCCGACGGCCCGCCCGGTGACGAGATCATGGCCTGGCGCAACAGCACTGGCGCGGTGCTGGTGCTGCGCTCGCAGCGCGGCCCGCAGCTGGGCGAGCACCCGCCCGGCCCGGCGCTGGGTGAACGCGCGCCGCCCCAGCCGGTGCTGCATGGTTTGCTGTCGCTGCCCTACGGCCTGCCCGGTGCGGTGGGCCCGCTGGTGCTGGTGGCGCTGCTGTTCGTGGCGGTGGCAGCAGGCGCCTACCCGGTGGTGCGCCGCCTCACCCGCCGGCTGGAGGCGCTGAAACTCGGTGTGCAGGCCTTTGGCGCCGGTGACCTGGCGCAGCGGGTGGACGACACCGGCAAGGACGAAGTGGCGGCCGTGGCCAGCACCTTCAACCAGGCGGCCGAGCGCATCGAGGCCCTGGTGCGCAGCCACCAGACCCTGCTGGCCAATGCCAGCCATGAGCTGCGCTCACCGCTGGCGCGGCTGAAGATGGCGGTGGCGATGTATGCCGAGCTGCCCGAGGCCCAGCGCGCCGGCCTCAAGCACGAGATCGACACCAATGTGGCCGAGCTTGACGCGCTGGTCGAAGAAGTGCTGCTGGCCAGCCGCCTGGATGCCGGTGCGCCGCTGGACCGCAGCGAGGCGGTGGATTTGCTGGGCATCGCGGCCGAAGAAGCGGCCCGCGTCGGTGCCGAGGTCGAGGCCCAGGGTGATGCCCGCCACCTGGTGCGCCGGGGCAATGAGCGCTTGCTGCGCCGCGCGCTGCGCAACCTGCTGGAAAACGCCCGCCGCTACGGCGGTGGCGAGATCCAGGCCCAGGTGGTGGCCGATGCCGGCGGCGCCGTGCAACTGCGGGTGTGCGACCGTGGCGCCGGCGTGCCGGCCGCGCTGCGTGAACGCATCTTCGAGCCGTATTTCCGCCTGCCCGGCCATGCCGAGCGTGAAGGCGGCGTCGGCCTGGGCCTGAGCCTGGTGCGCCAGATCGCCGAAGCCCACGGCGGCAGCGTGCACTGCGAGGCCCGCTCGGGCGGTGGCAGTTGCTTCGTCATCCGCCTGCCGGCAATGGCGGCAGCGGCTTGACCTGGCCACGCTGCTGGCGCAGCACCCAGGCCAGCAGCGCCACCAGCAGCAGCGCAGACAGCGTCAGCCCGGCGGTCGACGCGATCCAGTAGCCACGCGCGCCCTGCCAGGCCAGCGGCACGGCGCCACCGACATTGAAGGCCAGCGCATAGCCCCCGCCCAGGCCCACGCCCCACAGCGCCAGCACATAAATCACCGTGGGCAGGGTGGCAATGCGCCAGGCGCGCAGCACAAAGGCAGCCAACGCCTGCGCGGCGTCGGCAGTGTGGAACAGCGCCACCCAGGCCAGCAGCGGCAGCGCCGCCGCCACCACCGCCGGGTGGCCGGTGTACAGGCCCAGCACCTGGGCGCGGCCGACAAACACCGCCGCGCCCACCACCGCCGCCACCACCAGCGCGAACTGCAGGCCATGCCAGCCCAGCCGGCGGGCGTCGGCAATGTCGCCAGCGCCGATGCGCTGCGCCACCAGGGTGCTGCTGGCATTGCCCAGCGCCAGCGGCAGCATGAACAGCAGCGACACCAGGTTGGCGGCGATCTGGTGGCCGGCCACCGGCGTTTCGCCCAGGCGCGAAATGAAGATCGCCATGAAGGCAAAGCCGGTGACTTCGACCCCAATGCCCAGGCCCATCGGCACACCCAGCTTGAGCAGCGCGCGCAGCGACGGCCCGTGCGGGCGGCGCTGGCCAGGCGTGGCCAGGCCGAAGCGGCGGTAGAACGGGTCACGCCGCAGCAGCAGCACCGCTGCCAGCAATTGCGCCCACATCGCCACTGCAGTGGCAATGCCGCAGCCCTCGACCCCCAGCGCCGGCAGGCCCATGGCCGGCAGGCCCGAGACCAGGGCCATCGACAACGGCACCTTCAGCGCCAGCCCACCCAGCTGCAACACCATCACCGCCTTGGGCCGGGACACGGCGGTGTTGAAGCCCCGGTACACGGTGAACAGCAGCGACGCCGGCAGCGCCAGCGCCAGCGCGCCCAAGTAGCCGCGCACCTTGGCCGCCACCTCGGGCCCGGCCTTGGACATGGCCAGGAACGGCGCCGGAAACAGCAGCACCAGGCTGCCCAGCAGCGCCAGGCCAAGTGCCAGCCACAGCGCCTGCCAGACCTGGCGCCCGGCCTCGTGCAGGCGCTGGGCGCCGTAGAGCTGGCCGACGATGGGGCTGATGGCCAGCACCATGCCCATCAGGCCGATGAACACCGTGATGTAGCTGGCGCCGCCCACCGCCAGCGCGGCCAGGTCGGTGGGTGAATGGCGCGCCACCAGCACCGTGTCGATGGTGCCGAAGCCCAGCACCGCCAGTTGGCCGATGAACACCGGCCAGGCCAGCGGCACGATGCGCTGCACGCTGTGGCGCAGGCTGCGGCCCGGCGCTGCGCCGGCAGCCGGGGCCGCAGGCAGGTTGCTCACCGCGCCGATGCCGGCGGTGTCGGGGCCGCCGCGGGCAGCGCCATGTCCCCGCCCTGGGGCCGCGCGCGCTCGGCATAGCGGTTGAAGCGCCAGGCCGTGCCGTCCATGGTGATGCGCCGCCACACCACGCGCTTTTCGCCGGGGCTCAGGCTCGGCCAGTGCTGCACCTCGCCCTCGGTGCGGCCGCAGCCCTTGCACACCGCGTCACCCTGGGCGGTGGAGCAAATGGCGATGCAGGGCGCGTCGGGCGTCTGGGCGTACCAGGCCAGCCAGGCGGCGTGGGCGGCGCCGGGCATGGTGGTCTCGTCGGCGCTGGCTTCACGGTAGTACACCAGCAGCGCATACACCTCGGCCAGCGAGCGCACTTCGGCGCAGGCAGTGATGCCGTCTGGCGACGGTGACCTGGCGCGCCACCAGTTGATGGCGGACTCGATGTCGGTGATGTGGATGCCGGCCATGGGGGCAACGAGCATAGCGCGGCAGCCCCATCGGCCCATGCATACTTTGGTGCATGCGGCGAGCTGTGCGATGGGGGTGCCTGGGTGTGCTGGCCGTGCTGTGCCAGCCGCTGGCGCACGCCGGTGAATTCAGCGACGAGTTTGACCGCCAGCGCTTCAAGACCGGCTTCGAGCACGAGATTGCCTTTCGTGAGGCGGCGCTGCATGTGGCCTGGGCGGCCGAGCCGCTGTGCGACGACACCAGCGAGATCGAGCCGCTGGTGCTGTGGTCATTGCGCGGTGTGCGCCAGGGCCTGTCAGCGGCCAAGCAGGCGCTGTTCACCCAGGCCACCGGCATGGACGAGCACTGGCGCATTGCCTGGCTGGATGAATCGGCGCCCGAGGCGCTGCGCATCGGCCAGCGGGTGCTGGCGGTGAACCAGCGGCCGCTGCCGGCGCCTGACAACACCGTGGCGCTGGGCGCGGTGCTGCGCGGTGGCGCCATGTTCTCGGTCGATGACCAGGCCTTCTGGGCCGTGATGCACCAGGCGCGTGCCGAGGCCAACGCCGATTCGTCGATGACGCTGACGCTGGAGGGTGGTGCGTTGGTCAACGTGCCCACCCAGACCGGCTGTGCCGGCACCGTGACGGCCAGCGCCTTTGACGATGAGCCGCAGAACTTTCTGCGCCAGGACGGCGGCCGCAGCAAGATCCCCGGCAACGCCATGCTGGCCGCCCACAGCCGTGATGAGCGGCGCTGGCTGGCGGCATTCGGCACTTACTTCCTGGCCAGTGAACGCAGCATCCTGCGCCAGCGCTCTGCCGACAGCCTGGACCAGGCTTTCATGGTCGGCAAGGTGCTGGCACTGGCGGTGCCGGGTGCCAGCACGCTGTTGACAGCGGTGCAGGCCCAGGCCCAGCGTGGCTTGCAGGTGGATGGCCTGGTCGGCGGTGCCGACCTGTTTGCCAACGAGGTGGTGCTGGCCATGGGTGGTGACCCGGCAGTGGGCTTGCGCCTGTCGGACCGCCTGCAGCGTGACAACGTGGCCGCCGACGTGCTGCGCATGAGCCCGTTTCGCCGTGCGAACGTTGCGCTGCAACTGCAGCAGCTCAAGGCCATCGAGGCGGCCGCCAAGCCACCGTAAGTTGCCGCCGCGCACGGCGACCAAAACGCTTGTGCCACTGCCGTTGTGAGACCGCCATGCCGATGATCCAGCGCAACATCACCCGCCTGGCCGTTGTCTTGCTGCCGTTGGCGGCGGCCGGCGCGGCCCAGGCCATGGCCTGCGAGGCGCGCTCGGCCAGCCGCCAGACGCCGGTGGTCGAGCTTTACACCTCAGAAGGCTGCAGCAGTTGCCCACCGGCTGACCGCTGGCTGTCGTCACTGAAGGCGTCGGCGGCGGGCCAGCCGGCGGTGCTGGCTGCAGCGTTCCACGTCAGCTACTGGGACCGGCTGGGCTGGCCCGACCGCTTTGCCCATGCCGACTTCACTGCCCGCCAGGCCGAATTGATGGCGCCGTCAGGCAGCCGCCATGTGTACACGCCGCAGGTGCTGGTCAACGGCCGCGATTGGCGCGGCTGGCCGACGCTGCCAGTGGCCGGCGATGCAGCCGCGCGCGCCAGCATCGTGCTGCAGCGCCGCAGCGACACGCTGGTGAGCGTGAGCGTGCGCCCCGGCCCGGGCGCGCCAGCGCAATTGGCGTTGTGGTGGGCGCTGCTGGAAGACGGCCACCGCTCGGCGGTGTCAGCCGGCGAGAACCGCGGCGCGCAACTGGCGCACGACCATGTGGTGCGCCGCTACGGCAAGCTGGCGGCCTGGAGCGCGTCGGCCGGTGCGCCACAGGTGCACCAGCTGATGGCCGAGGCCAAAGGCGAAGGCGGGCGCCTGGCCCGCCTTCTTGTCGTGGTGACCGATGCCGGCACCGGCATGCCGCTGCAGGCCGCGCAACTGGCCTGCGGCAGCGGCGCGGGCTGATCAGCCGGTTGCCGTTCAGCCCGGCTTGCGGCGCGCCGCGCCAAACGGCTTGCCGGCCGGCCGCTCTGCCCGGTCAGCGCCGCCGAAGCCCTCGGCACGCGGCGCGTGGCTGCGGCTGTCATTGCGGAAGCCACCGTCGCGGAAGCCACCATCACGGAAACTTCCCTGGGGCGCACCGCCATCACGGAATCCGCCGCCCTGCGGCCGGCCGCCGTCACGCACGCCGCCTTGCGGCGCGCCGCCATCACGAAAACCGCCACCGTGCGGCCGGGCGTCGTCGCGCAAGCCGCCGGGGCGGCGGTCGGCGTTGAAGCCACCGCCGAAGCCGCCACCGCCGCCAGCACCACGCGGGCCGCCGAAGCCACCCGGCCGGCGCGGGCCGCCAAAGCCGGGCTTGGCGCCGAAGCTGGGGCCGTTCATCGTCGGCGCG
>JANNMP010000748.1:0-1716 GCA_031398015.1 Burkholderiaceae bacterium | reverse complement strand
TCCAGCCGCTTGAGCAATTCGTCTTCAACGGCCAGGTTCCAGGCCAGGTCGAACTCGTTGGTCTGCAGCACCGCGCGCGCGGCGCTCAGTGCATCACCACCGCCCTTGACTTCCAGCGTGTCGAAGAACGGCTGGTTGGCGATGTGGTAATCCTTGTTGGCCTCGGCGCGCAGCATGTCACCGGGCTTGAAGTCAACGATCTTGTACGGGCCCGTGCCGACCGGCTTGGTGTTGGCCGGGTTCTCGCGTGATTTGGCGCCCATGAACGGCTCGAACACATGTTTCGGCAGGATCGGGCCCACGCTGCCCACCAGGGCCTCGGCCCAGAATGGCGTGGCCTTCGGGTATTCCACCCGCACGGTGTGTGAGTCGACCTTGCTGACCTTGATGTCCTTGTAGGTGGCCACCGTCACCGTGGCGGTGGCGGGGTCGGCCGCATACGCGGCGGTGAAGACCACGTCGTCGGCGGTAAAGGGCTTGCCGTCATGCCAGTTGACGCCGCGCTTCAACTTCCAGGTGACGCTCTTGCCGTCGGCGGCCACGCCGCCATTGGCCCGGGTGGGGATCTCGGCGGCCAGTTGCGGCACCAGGTTGCCTTCACTGTCCCAACCGGCCAGCGGCTCATAGAAGATGCGGCTGGCGTCCTGGTCTTTGGTGCCACCGGCAAAGTGCGGGTTCAGGTGCACGGCGCCCTGCCAGTAGATGATCTTCAGCGGCCCGCCGCCACCGCGCTTGGTGGGCTTGTAGGCCAGCGCCGACTGGGTTTGCGCCACGCCTTCATGCATCAGCAGCATCGATGCCATCGGTGCGGTCAGGCCCACCGCCACCATCTGCGCAATGAAGCTGCGGCGCGGCAGGGCGCCCGAGCGCACGTCGTCGATCAGGTGGCGCAGTTCGGTTTCACGGTCGGTCATGCTGGGGCTCCTGGGGCCGCTGAAGGCGGCCAAAACGGTTTGCAATGGGGCGCGGCTGCTGGGCAGCCTGACGGGTGCGTCATGCTATCGGCTGACCGGGGGGCGGCTATCCGGGTCGCCCCGAACAGGTGCGTGGCGGTTGCGCGGCGGCTGCTTGCCGGGGTGGCGCGCCCTGGGATACAACCGGCTTGTGACCGATGCCGACATGCTGACGATCCATGGCCCGCTGCTGGCGGCGCTGCCGCTGGTGCTGGATTCACCGCACTCGGGCACGCATTTGCCGGCCGACTTTGGCGCCGCGCTGAGCGCAGCCGACCTGCGCGATGGTGAAGACTGTTTCATTGACACGCTCTACCTTCCGGCCACCGAAGGTGGCATTCCCTTGCTGGCGGCGAATTTCCCGCGCACCTACCTCGACCCCAACCGCCATGCCGGTGACATCGACCCCGACTTGCTCGACGCCCCCTGGCCCGAGCCGCTGGTGCCCAGCGGCAAGGCCCGCATCGGCAAGGCCCTGGTGTGGCGCACGCTGGACGACGGCCGGCCGATCTACCAGCGCAAGCTCTCAGTGCAGGAACTGCGCCAGCGCATCGCCCGCTGCCACACGCCCTACCACCAGGCGCTGCACGGCCTGCTGCAGCGCGCCCATGCGCAGCACGGCGGCGTGTTCCACATCAACTGCCATTCGATGAATGCGGTGAGCGGCGCCATGGGTGAGGGAGGTGCCGGTCAGCCACGCGCCGACATGGTGCTGGGCGACCGTGATGGCACCAGCTGCGCGCCCGCGCTCACCGCCTTCGTG
>JANNMP010000726.1:0-13828 GCA_031398015.1 Burkholderiaceae bacterium | reverse complement strand
TCGGCCTGTTCCAGGGCGGCATCGTGCCCAGCTACGCGATCATCGTGCGTGAGCACTTTCCGCCCGCCGAGGCCGGCGCACGCGTTGGCACGGTGATCATGTGCACGCTGTTCGGCATGGCGCTGGGCGGCTGGATGAGCGGCAAGGTGTTTGACCTGACCGGCAGCTACCACGCTGCCTTCATCAACGGCGCGCTGTGGAATGCGCTGAACCTGAGCGTGGCGCTGTTCCTGCTGTGGCGCATCGGCCCGCGTGGCAGCGCGCCGCTGCCGGGGGCTGGCGCCGCCGCACGTTGACGGCGGGCCCGCCCGGCCGGAGCGCCATGCAAAATGCTGGCCCGATGACAAACGGCCCCACCAAGACCACTGCCGTGTGGCGATGGCTGACGCGCATGCTGGCGCTGCTGTGTGCCGGCGTTTGCCAGGCCCAGGTGGCCACAGCGCAGCCTGCCATCCAGGCCCAGCGCCTGCTGCTTGGTGAACAGCTGGTGCTGGACGGCACGCTGTCGCATCCGGCCTGGCAGCGCGCCGCCGCGTTTGAGCGCTTTGTCGAGAAAGACCCCGACACCGGTGCCCAGCCGCGCCATGCCACCCGGGTGCGTGTGCTGTTCGATGCCCTGGCTGTGTATGTCGGCATCGATGCGCTGGATGACCGGCCCGATCAGATCCGCGCGCCGCTGGTGCGCCACGACGGCGTCAACCGCACGCAGGATTTCGTGGTCGTCTACATCGACGCCATCGGCCAGCGCCAATCGGCGCAGTTTTTCCGCGTCAATGCTGCTGGCAGCACGGCCGACGGCATGCACACCGCCGCCGACGACAACGAGGATTTTTCACCCGACTTCGACTATGACGCCGCCACCGCACGCCATGCCGGCGGCTGGACAGCGGTGCTGCGCATCCCGTTTGCGTCACTGCGCTTTGCCAGCGCGCCGGGTCTGGCGGGCGACGCGGTGGCTGACCAACCCTGGCGCATCATGGTCGGCCGACGGGTGCCGCGTGAACACTTCCATCTGTACACCTCGGTGCTGGTGCCGCGTGAGGCGCCCAGCTTCATCGCCACGCTGCAGCCGCTGGCCGGTGTGCGCCTGCCCGAACGGGCGCAGTTCCTCACGCTGCGCCCCAGCCTGACCTGGCGCGGTGAGCGCTTGCGTGAGCCTGTGCCAGGTGCCGGCACCACCGCGCGCGGCAGCAACAGCGTGCAAGCCTCGCTCGACCTGAAATGGCGCCCGCTGAGTGAGCTGGTGGTCGATGTCACGCTGAACCCCGACTTTTCACAGGTGGCACTGGACGTGCCGCAACTGGCCGGCAACAGCCGGTTTGCGCTGTCATTCCCGGAGACGCGGCCGTTCTTCTTCGAGTCCAGCGATTTGCTGCGCTCACCCACCGAGGCCATCTACACCCGCAGCCTCACCCAGCCGCGCGGCGGCCTGCGCGCCACCTGGCGCGGCGCGCACTGGGCCGGCACCGCGTTTGCCATCGACGACCGTGGTGGCGGCATGGTGCTCAAGCCGCAGGTGTACGGCACCGGCGTGGAGGCGCAGCCGGCATCGCGCGTGGCCGTGCTGCGCGCCCACACCCTGGCCGACGGCCTGCAATGGGGCGGCCTGGCGGCGCAGCGGCGCTACGACGGCGGTGCTCTCAACCAGGTGCTGGGCCCCGACCTGGCCTGGCAGATCGACGGCGCCTGGCGGCTGCGCGCGCAGTGGCTGCAATCGCAGACCAGCGCTGCGTCCAGCACCCCGGCTGCGGCTGGCGCCGACCGGCGTGGCCACCTGGCCCACGCCAAGCTGGTGTACCTGGGTGCCGACCGGCGTGAGGCCGAGCTGGTACTGGACGATGTGGCCAGCGGCTTTCAGGACGACGTCGGCTTTGTTGCCCAGGCCGGTGTGCGCCGTGCCAAGGGCAAGCTGGCGCTGGGCTGGGGCGGCGTGGGGCCGTTCAACGAGTTCTGGTTCAACCTCGAAGGCGAACGTGTGCAGGACCGCGCCACTGGCGCCGTGGTGCGGCAGGACCTGAGCCCCGGCCTGTGGGTGGCCGGGGCGCACAACCTGGAGGCCGAGGTGTTCTTGCATGGCTTGCTGCCTGGCACAGCGGCCCTGCGCCCGGCCGCCAATGCGGAGCTGCTGCAGCAGCGCTATCTGCAGGCCGAACTGGTGGTGACACCGGCGCCCTGGGCGCCGCTGCTCACCGCCGCGCTGAAATGGGGCCGGTTGGCCGATGTGACAGCGCAGCGCCTGCGCCCCGGCGGCCAGGCCGACCTGACGCTGAACACACGCCTGCTGCCACGCCTGGAGCTGGAGCCCAGCCTGCACCACGGCTGGTTGCGTGATGGCGGGCGCAGCGTCTACGCCGAATCGGCGCACCAGGTGCTGGCGCGCTGGTTCTTCAGCCCGCAGCTGAGCTTGCGCGCCATCGTGCAATACACGGCGCTGCGCCGGCACGGCGAGACGGGCGTCGCAGCGCAGCGTGAGCAGGCCACCACCGGGTCTCTGACCTGGGCCTGGCGGCAGTCGGCCGGCACGGTGCTGTATGCCGGCCTGGCGCGCAGCCGCGACGGCACCGATCAAGTCAACCGCCGCACCGAGGCCTTCATCAAACTGCAGGTGGACGCCGATGAACTGCGGCGCCGCTGGTGACTGGCTCTGGCGACTGTCACCAGCGACCGGCACTGGTCAGCGGCGCACCTGGCGTGGCACAGTCAGGCTCCCTTCCACCACAGACCCACAACGCGAGGAGACCAGCATGATGAAGTCCGGCATCGACCAGCAAGCCCTGATCGACATGTTTGCCAACGCCAGCGCCCAACAAACAGCGCAGTTGCGCGAAGCGGTGTTCAAGTCCACCCTGGGTGCGCTGCAAGGGCGCGAGCTGAGTCTGAAGAACATCCGCAGTGTGCTGGGCACGGTGGCCCAGGCCGCTGGTGCCGGCGCGGCAAAGAACCCGCTGGGCAACGTCGACGCCGAGGCCCTGCTCGACAACGCCGTGGCTGGCATGGACGACGCCCTGCTCAAGGCCGTGGAAGCCAACCGTGTGGCACTGCAGCAGTTTGTCGACAAGGGTGTTGACTTGCGCGAAACCCAGCTGAAAAAGGCGCTGGCCGACATGGACAAATTTGAAGACGCGCTGCTGGGCACGCTGAAGAAAAGCGCTGCCGCCGCAGGCGACCCGATGGCCGGCCCCTGGGCCAGCGTGCTCGACAAGCTCAACCTGAGCGGCACCCAGACCGGGCTGAAGGCCAGCGGTGCCGCCGAGCAGCTCAGCCAGCAGATGGCGCAAATGCAGACGGCGGTGCGCGATACCCGCGCCGCCAGCCTGCGCGCCGCACAAACCCTGGCCGAGAGCTACACCGCGCTGGTCTCGGGCGTACTGATCGGCATGAGTGACGCGCTGCGCCAGGCCGGTGCACCTGCCAAGGCAGCCCACAAGAAATGATGACAGCGGTATGCCCCGATTGGGGGATGCGGCGACTGCGCCTGCGAACTACCATTTCAGTGTTGCTGGTGGTTTTCGGGGTGATGCATGGTGCGGTGGACGTTGCGGTGGTGGCTGAAAGCTGGTTTGGGCATGGCCTGCGCCATTGCCGCCATCGGCGCCGCCCGGGCCCAGGGTTTCACGCCTGACCTGTTGTTCCATTCACTGCGCCACGGTGCCAGCCAGGTCTACCTGGCCGACAGCAGCAGCGGTGAAGCGCGGCGCCTGCGCGAAGGCGCCAGTGGCGACGAAGACATCGACGCCACTTGGTCGCCTGACGGCAAACGGCTGTTGTTCACCGGCCGCAAAGCCACCAACAGCGAGGTCTTCGTGGCCGACGCTGACGGCAGCAACCTGCGCCAGCTGACCGACCACCCTGGCTTTGACGGCGGCGCCCGCTGGGCACCTGATGGCAAGACCATCGCGTTCCTGTCCAGCCGAAGCGGGCCGAGCAAGCTGTTCTTGATGGATGCCGATGGCGGCAACTTGCGGCGCCTGACCAAGCTGGACGACGGCGACGAGAGTGACCATTCCTGGTCGGCCGACGGGCAGCGGCTTGCGCTCGTCATCCACACAAACAGGCGCAACTCGGTCTGGACTGCCCGAAGCGACGGGTCGGGCTTGGCTCGCTTGACCAGTGAGAACGTCAATGAAATCTACCCAGCCTGGGCGCCCGACGGCAAGCAGCTGGCCTACCTGCGCCAAACCCGCAGCGACGCGCAGCTTCGGGTGGTGAATCTGGCCGACGGCAGCCACCGTGAACTGGCGGCCGGTGTGGCCCGAAAATCGAACCTGGCGTTTTCGGCTGACGGTCAGCGCATCGTCTTCGAGGGTGTTGAGGCGGGCGCCGCCAGCTCAGAAATCTATGCCGTGCCCATCGCCGGTGGTGAAGTGCTCAACCTGTCCAATGACGCCGCAGAAGACATGGCTGCCGACGTCAGCGCCAACGGCCAGCAGCTGGCATTTGTCAGCTACCGCAACGGGCCCGTCGGGCAGGTTTACCTCAAGGACTTGCGCAGCGGCGCGGTCAAGCGTTTCACAAGCACCAACAAGCATGAGTTTCGTCCGGTCTGGCGCCCCCAAGCGGTCAATGCCGGTGCCTGATCCCAAGCCGCCGGCCTGTTGTACCGGCATCGATTTGCGCTGATTCAAACAAGGAGTGATTCATGACAGCAACAGCATGTGACTTTGGCCGCCGGGCCCTGACTGTGGCGGTTGCGCTGGCCGCAACAACAGGGTCGGCGCTGGCCGGCGTGAAGGTCTTCACCGATGACGCACAGTTTCAGGGTGGGGCACTTGACGGCGTGGTGGTCGGTGGCGGCAACCTGACCTTGGGCGCCGTGGGTTCCACCTTCCCGGTGCTGTGGGTGGCAAATGCCGGCGAAGACACGGTGTCGAAGATCGACACCCGGCTGAATGTGGAAGTGGCGCGCTACCGGACCTGGTTCAACATCGGCAACCACGGGGCCTACAGCGGGCCGGCGCCGTCACGCACCACCGTGGACACCAACGGCAACGTGTATGTACTGAACCGCCATTTCGACGGCCGCCCGGCCATGCTGATCAAGATCCTGGCGACCGGCGGCATCGACCGCAACGGCAACGGCATCATCGACACCTCCACGGACGTCAACAACAACGGCTCGGTGACCGGCGCCGAGATCAAGGCGCTGGTCGACACCAACGGCAACGGCACCATCGACGCCAACGAGCTCACCGACGAGCGCGTGGCCTGGGCGGTGCCAGTGGGCAATCCCAATGGCATCGGGCGCGCCAGCTGCATCGGCACCGACGGCAACATCTGGGTGGGGCTGTACAGCCAACGGGCCTTCTACAAGATCAACGCCGCCACCGGTGCTGCAATCAGCGGCCCGCATGCCGTGAACTGGACGCCGTATGGCTGCGCCATCGACCGCAACGGCATTCTCTGGAGCGCCACACTGGGCAATGGCCCGGGTCGGCTGGACACCAACAACCCGAGCAACCAGCGCTTGCTCAACAAGGGCAACACCTACGGCATTGCCATTGGCAATGGCAAGGTCTACCTGGGTGGCAACAGCGCCTTCACCGAGGTTGATGCCACAACCGAGGTGGCTGTGTTCCGCAACGGTGTCCCTGGCGCCGGCATTTCGGTCGATGTCAACGGCGACATCGTGACTGGCACCAGCAGCGCGGCCAAGTACAACAAGACCACTGGCGCCGAAGTCTGGCGAAACATCACCAACCGGGCTTCTTACGCGGTGGGTGTGGTGGCCGACGGCGACGGCAACGTCTGGCAGGTGGACTACAGCAACAACCGCGTGACCAAGTTCAACGGTGCCACCGGCGCGTTCATGGCCCAGTTGCCGGTTGGCAGCTTCCCCTACACCTACAGCGACGCCACAGGCATTGCCGCACGCACGCAGACCACGCCGTCGGGCTTCTGGTCGGTCATCCTGGACGGCGGCCGCAATGACGCCAAGTGGTACAAGGTTTGCTGGCAGGCGGCTGTGCCTGCAGGTGCTGCGGCCGGCGCCGAAAGCCGCGCCGACAACGCCCAGGGCAACTTGAACAACAAGAACTTCGAGGCGCGCGGCAATTGCACACCGCTGGAACAAGTCGGCCGCTTCATCGAGATGCGCGCCAAGCTGTCGGCAAACCCTGAGGGCGCTGGCCCAGTTGTCGGCCAGATTGCGATCCAAACCCGGCCCTGTGATGTCGATGGTGACAACGACGTCGACCAACGCGACCTGAACGCGATCAACGCCGCCTTGAACACCGACGCCAGCGATTTTGCCGACCCGCGTGATGCCAACAGCGACGGCAGGATCAATGTGCTTGACGTGCGTGCCTGCACCCAGCAATGCACACGTGCCGGCTGTGCGGCGAACTGACTGAACTGACAACCCGCCACTTCACTTCCAACGTTCTCAGGAGTCTTTCATGCGCCAAACAATTCTTGCCGGGCTGCTGGCCGGCGGCCTGCTGGTGGCACAAAGTGCCCAGGCGCTGAGCGTCAGCATCGACCCGGCGTCCATCTCGGGGCAGGTCGGCGGTGCTTTTGCCTACAACGTGCGCATCAGCGACCTGGGTGCTGAAGTGCTGTCGACCTACGACATCAGCGTGGCCTTCAACCCAGCCATTCTCAGCCTGGGCCCGGTGGTTTTCGGCACCGGCATGAACCTGGGCATTGCCGACGCCAGCAACCAACTGGCCAACACGGTGCTGGGCTCGGCCAATGTGGTTGACACCACGATGACCGACGATCCAACGCTGATCGCGAACCAGGCCGACAGCTTTGTGTTGTTCACGCTGAACTTCACCGGCGTGGGGGTTGGCACCTCGTCGATCGGCCTCACCGCCAATTTGCTGGGCGGGCATTCCGAGCTTGATCCGTTCGGCGCGCTGTTTCCGGTGGCGCTGACAGCCGACGTGAGCGGTGCACGCGCTGTTGTCGACAACGGCGGCGGCGGTGGTGGTGGCAACGTGCCTGAGCCGTCGAGCTTTGCGCTGGCTGGCCTGGCATTGCTGGGCCTGATGGGCGCCAGCCGCCGAAAGGCCAGCTGAACACCGGCACTGCATGATGCCCAGGGCCCGGCTTGCCGGGCCCTTTTTCATGGCTGTTCGGCGCGCGCCAGCGGGGCCAGCGCTATCGTGCGGGCATGCACGACTTCAGTTTCTTCTGGCACGACTACGAGACCTTCGGCCGTGTGCCACGGCGCGACCGCCCGGCGCAGTTTGCCGGCGTGCGCACCAATGCGGCACTGCAGGAGATCAGCGAGCCGGTGATGCTGTACTGCCAGCCCGCACCCGACACCCTGCCTGACCCTGAGAGCTGCTTGCTCACCGGCATCACGCCGCAGCACTGCCTGGCCCACGGCGTGCCCGAGCACGCGTTTGCCAGCCAGGTGCTGGCCGCTCTTGGCGCGCCTGGCACTGTGGGCGTGGGCTACAACAGCATCCGCTTCGACGACGAGGTGACACGCCACTTGTTCTGGCGCAACCTGATCGACCCGTATGGCCGTGAATGGCAAAACGGCTGCGGCCGCTGGGACTTGCTCGACACCGTGCGCTGCGCCCATGCCTTGCGGCCCGACGGCCTGCAATGGCCACGGCACGCAGATGGCCCCCAGGCCGGCCGGGTGTCATTCAGGCTGGAGCAACTCACCGCTGCCAACGGCCTGACCCATGCATCGGCGCATGATGCGTTGAGCGATGTGCGCGCCACCATCGCGCTGGCCAGGCTGCTGCGCCAGCAGCAACCGCGGCTGTTCGATTTCTGCCTGAAGCTGCACCGCAAGGATGCGGTGTGGCAAGAGATCGGCCCCCTGGGCGCGGGGCGGCGGCCGTTGCTGCACATCAGCGGCATGTACCCGGCCGAGCGTGGCTGCCTGGGCCTGGTGTGGCCGCTGGCACTGCACCCCGGCAACAAGAACGAGCTGATCGTGTGGGACCTGGCGCACGACCCGGCAGAGCTGTTGGCGCTGGACGTTGACACCCTGCGCCAGCGTTTGTTCAGCAAGACGGCCGATTTGTCCGAGGGTGTGGCGCGCCTGCCGATCAAGACCATCCACATCAACAAGAGCCCAGTGGTGATTGCCAACCTCAAGACCCTGCAACCGGCCCTGGCCGAGCGCTGGGGCCTGGACATGGCGCAAGGCTTGCGCCATGCCGAATCGGCCGCTGCGCAGGCCGATGCGCTGGCGGCGATGCCCTGGCGCACGGTGTTCCAGCGGCCCGAGCCAGCCCATGCGCCGGATGTGGACGAAGACCTCTACGGTGGCTTCATCGGCTCGGCCGACCGCCGCAGCCTGGAACGGTTGCGCGGCCTGGGCGGCGACGCCCTGGCCGGCAAGCGCCCGGCGTTTGACGATGGCCGGTTGGAGGAATTGCTGTTCCGCTACCGCGCCCGCAACTGGCCGGCCACGCTGGATGCCGCAGAGCAGGCGCGCTGGCTGCAGCACTGCCAGCAGCGCCTGCACGACGGCGTGGGTGGCGGCCTGACGCTGGCGCAGTACGTCGAGCGCATCGATGCGCTGAGCGAGACCGCCGACGCGCGTGGCGAGGCCATCCTGTCTGCGCTCTACGACCATGCCGAGGCCATCGCACCTGCGCCGGCTTGAGTGGCCCGGGCCCGCAGCTGCAGGGCTCGGCGGCGCAGTGGCGCGCAAACGTCGCACCTTTGCCACACGGTTTCCGGCGCGTGCCAACCTGATCGGGCTGACGGCGTGCGTCGGGCCCATGGTCCGTGGCCCAGACACTGGAAGGCCACGCCAAGCTCGCCAGCGGCGACTGCCAAATGGCGGGTCAAATCTGATCAAAATCTGAGCACTGGAACACTGCAGCCGCGCCGCTGCCGGGGCCGGCAGGGCGCAAGTCACAGACTGTCAAGCTGAAAAATCGGGGCTTAACCTGCGGATTGCGTTTGTCGGCGGTGTTTACACGATGCCGGGGACTCGAGCCGACACGGGCATGGAACTACTTTTGAATCAACAACTTAGATCACTGTTTTTAGGGTGGCATGCAATCTGCTTTTTCTTCTCGGACGTCACTTCTGAGTGGCGGTCGCCCTTCAAATCACCCAGGAGTAAGCAATGAAGAAAACCATGCTGGCCATTTCGGCCGCATTTGCTGTGGTTGGCGCGCAAGCTGCCACCATCAGCGCACAAGACAATTTGCCGATCACGCAGTCGACGACTGAAATCACCGTCGTCAGCAATCTGAACAAGTTCGACAGCGCACTGGGCACCCTGACTGGCGCCACGCTGAACATCTTCGGCGCTGCGACCACCACCATCAGCCTGACCAACAACGCAGCCCAGGCGCAAACCGCCCGAGCCACATCGTTCGTGAATCTGGCTTGGTCCAGTCTCGACGCTGGCATTGACGCCATCCTGGCCGATGACATCGCCATCAATTTCACGACCGGCGCTGCGCAGTCGTACGCCGTGGGTCAAACCCGCTCGTTCGGCCCGCTGACTGGCGATGGCACTTTCTCGTATGACCTGTCGGGCGTTTTGGCCGCCATCACGGGTGCGGGCAGCTTCGGCATCACCTGCCAATCTGAGTCCGGTGTGACGACTCTCGGCGGCGGTGGCAATGTTGCCTCGCGCCAGAGCACCCAAGCCGGCTGCGGCGCCGAGATCATCTACACCTTCGACGCTACCCCTCCGCCCCCGCGTGTTCCGGAGCCCGCCTCGCTGGCCCTGGTTGGCCTGGCCCTGGCTGGTGTGGCTGCCGCTTCGCGCCGCCGCAAAGCCTGATCAGTTCCACTGGTCTGCTGTTGAAAAGCCCGGCATCGCCGGGCTTTTTTCTTGGTCGTTCGCTTTGGTGGGCCAGCGCGGTTTGGTTTTGAGACGGGCCGCCGGGTGCGCGCAGCGGCAGAGCCGCCGGCGACCCCAGCTGCAACCCGCTCAACGCCCCGGCAGCACGGCGACCAGCGTTTTCTGCAGTTTGGCCACCTCGTCCTGGTGGGCGAAGCGGCTTTCCAGCTTGGCCAGCTTGTCCAGTTCGGTCTTGGCTTGCGCCCGCTCCCCGGCCAGGATCAACAACCTGGCCAGCGCCAGCCGCAAGTCGGGGGATTCGGGCGCCAGCGCCACGGCCTGGCGCTGGGTCTTGACCGCCTCATCGGCCTGGCCGTCTGCTGCCTGGGCCTGGGCCAGGGTGTCCAGCACGGCAGGTTCATAGGGCTTGGCTGCCACCGCGCGCTGCGCCACGGCCAGGAAGCCGGGCTGCTTTTGCTGGATCATCAACATCGCCAGATTGTTCAATGCCAGCGGATGGTTGGCACGCAGCGCCAGCACACGTTCATAGTGCTTCTGGGCGGCTGCCAGGTCGCCCTTGGATTGCGCGGTGTCGCCCATGGTGAACAGCAGGGCGGTGTCGCTTGGGTGGGATTTGAGCCACTGTGTGGCAAAGACCTCGGCGTCAGCAGGCTTGTCGCTGCGCGCCAGGGCCTGGTAGAGCTTGATCGGCGCGGCGCCCGGTGACGACTTGTCCAGCGCCTGGCGCAACGCCGCAGCCGCTGGTGTCCACTGGCGTTGGCGCATCAGCACCTCGCCTTCCAGGATGAAGCCGACGGCGTCACCAGGTTGGTCGGCCTGCACCTGGCGGGCAATCTCCAAGGCCTTGGCGGGTTGATTCTGGCGCAGCGCCACCATGATGGCCTGAGCGCGTGTATCAATCAGCTTTGGCGCAAGTTCCAGTGCTTTGTCGATGCTGCGCTGGGCCAGCGCCAGCTGGTCACCGGCCAGGTAAACCTGCGCCATGCCCAGATGGCCTTGTGGCGACTTGGGTTGCAGCGTGGCGATCTTGCCGTAGGTGGCCAGCGCCTGGCTGGCCTGACCCTGGCGCATCTGGCTGCTTGCCAGCAGCGCCAGCAGGTCCAGGTTGTCGGGCATCGCGGCACTGGCCGCCAGTGCGGCGTTCAGCGCAGATTCAAAATCATTCGCGTTGGTGTGGTGGTTGACCAGTGCGACACGCGCGGCCACGTCGCCCGGTGCGGCCTTGATGGCTGCGGTGATCTGAGCGCGCACCGCCTTGGCTGGCGCGCCCTGGGCAGCCAGCACATCGGCCAAGGCCAGCATCGCGGTGGCATTTTTTGGCTGCGCCTTGACCACCGCAGCGAAGCGCTCTCGCGCCTGCTCTGGCTTGCCCTCGCGCATATCCAGCGCAGCCAGTGCTGCCAATGACGGGAAATAGCTTGGCTGCAACGCCAGCGCAGCCTCGAAGCTTTTGCGAGATTCAGCCAGCTTGCCCAGCTGGGCGAGCACCTGGCCACGCAGATGCGGCGGGGTCGGCTCCTTGGGTTGCTTTGTCTCCAGCGCGCTCAGCGCCTTCAGCGCTGCGTCAGTCTGGCCGCGTGACAGGTGGGCTTTGAACAGCGCCAGATCGGCCGAGGCGCCGTCGTCCTGGCTGGCGATGCTGCGCAGCTCATTGAACACCAGTTTGTCATCGGACCGGCCGAAGTTGGCTGTGGCCACCAGGGTGCGCAGCCGTGGGTCAACCGGCTTGAGCTTGGCCAGGCGGTCGTACAAGGTTTGGGCCACCCGGGTCTCGCCGTTCAGGCTGCGTGCCTCGGCGGCCAAGGCCAGCACCTCGGCATTGGCGTCGGGCATTTCCACCAGCGGCTCCAGCGTGGCCAGGGCCTTGGGGAACTGGCCCAGGCGCATCTGCGCCTTGCCCAGCAGCCGCCGTGCCGTCAGGTTGCGCGGTGCCAGCGCGGCCGCTTTGGCAAAGTGTGCTTCAGCCTGCTGGGGTGACGCCAGCATCATCTCGTTTTCGCCCGCAGTCAGCAGCAGCGCGATGTTCTCCGGCAGCACGCGCAGCAGGCTCTGGAACACCTCGCGTGCACGTGCGTGATCACCGCTCACGAAGGCCAGTTGGCCTTCTGCCATGGCGGTGTGGGCATTGTTGGGCGCACGCTTGAGCAGTTCATCCATCTGCGCGCGCGCGGCCGGCAAGTCGTTCTGGGACACGTTCAGCGAAACAAGGGCGATGCGCGGCGCCACCAGGTCCGGGCGTGCAGCCACGGCTGTCTCGAAGGCTTGCTGCGCGATCGGCCGTCCGTCGGGTGTGCGCAAGTGCAGCTCGCCCTTGAGCATCCAGGCCTCTGGCAGCTTCGGGTCGGAGGCCAACACCTTCTCGACCAGCGCCAGAGCGCCAGCTGCGTCGTTGCCGTTGGCCATCAGCCGGGCCTGCGCCAGCTGCGCCCTGTTGGAATTGGGCGCCGCTTTCAATGCCCGGTCGACGGCTGCACGCGCGCCGGCCTGGTTACCCAGCGCCTGGTGCGCGCCGGCCACCGCCGCCTGCAGCCAGGCCTGGGCTTCAGCATCGGGCAGCTGGGTGTCGGCATAGGTTTGCACGACGCGGGCAGCCTGCCCACTTTGCACCAAGGCCTCGGCCAGGGGCGGCGCGACCTTGGATTCAGCGACACCGAAATCCAGTGCGCGCTGCAGCTCGGCAGCCGCCGCAGCGGCATCACCATCATTGAGCATGCGCTGGCCCGCCAGCAGCCGTGCCTCGCCCGATTTGGGGTGGGCCTGAACCAGGTTCTTCAACTCAATCCGGGCTGCCCTGGCATCGGCCACTTCGAGGCGCGCCCGGGTCTTGGCCACCGCATCGGCCTCGCTCTTGCCGCAGCCAGCCAAGTGGAGCGCGGGCAACAGGGCAACCAGGGACAACAACAAGCGGCTGGGCGACACGGCAGATCCTCAACGACAAGCTGGCTGCCAAGTCGACAACCCAGACAGGCAAAACTGAAAGAATATGTCGATGCACTGCCTGGGCCACCCCACCATCTGCAGGGGTGGCCGGCCCAGAGTTCCGACCAATTGCACGACTGCTTCACCCGCGTTGAAACCCGGTCGGGCAAAACAAGCAAAACGTCCCGCCAGGCTGCCCGGGCGGGACGTCATCGCTCAGATGCTGACCAGTGGCGTCAGACCGTCACACCCTTCGCCGTCTCGGCGTATTCGCTGATCTGGTCGAAGTTCAGGTACTTGTAGATCTGGCTGCCGTCCTTGTTGATCACGCCCATGTCGGCCTGGTACTCGGCCACGGTGGGGATGCGGCCCAGCTTGCTGGTGATGGCCGCCAATTCGGCGCTGGCCAGGTACACGTTGCTGTTCTTGCCCAGCCGGTTGGGGAAGTTGCGCGTGCTGGTGGAGACCACCGTGGCGCCCTCGCGCACCTGGGCCTGGTTGCCCATGCAGAGGCTGCAGCCCGGCATTTCGGTGCGCGCACCGGCGGCGCCGAAGACGCCGTAGTGGCCTTCCTTGGTCAGCTCGCTGGCGTCCATCTTGGTGGGCGGCGCAATCCACAGCTTGACCGGGATGTCGCGCTTGCCTTCCAGCAGCTTGCTGGCGGCGCGGAAGTGGCCGATGTTGGTCATGCACGAGCCGATGAACACTTCGTCGATCTTGACGCCGGCCACCGCGCTGAGCAGCTTGGCGTCGTCGGGGTCGTTGGGGCAGCACAGCACCGGCTCTTTGAGGTCGGCCAGGTCGATCTCGATCACGGCGGCGTATTCGGCGTCGGCATCGGCCTGCAGCAAGCTGGGGTTGGCCAGCCAGTCCTGCACCTTCTGGATGCGGCGCTCCAGCGTGCGCTTGTCCAGGTAGCCGTCGGCGATCATGTTCTTCATCAGCACCACGTTGCTGGTCAGATATTCCTGGATCGGCGCCGGGTTCAGCTTCACCGTGCAGCCGGCAGCGCTGCGCTCGGCGCTGGCGTCACTCAACTCGAACGCCTGTTCCACCTTCAGGTCAGGCAGGCCTTCGATCTCGAGGATGCGGCCCGAGAACACGTTCTTCTTGCCGGCCTTGGCCACGGTGAGCAAGCCGGCCTTGATGGCGTAGTACGGAATCGCATGCACC
>JANNMP010000722.1:0-1620 GCA_031398015.1 Burkholderiaceae bacterium | reverse complement strand
GTTGAAAACCGCTGCCAGCGGCTGGGCAGGGTGTGGGCGGGGTCGGCGGCAGTGGCGGCGGGCATCGGGCGCAAGGCGGCTGGTTCGATGGGCAACAAGCGCCGCACTGTAGAGCGCCCCCGCGCCGCCCGGCCAAACGGTGTGACCACCTGCGCAGCGGTCTTGACAGATTGCCGGCGCGGCCGACGGGCCGGCCGGCTTGTCGGTCACATCAGCGGCTGTACAGCACCTGTGGCAGCCACAGCCCGATCGCCGGGAACTGGTACAGCAGGATGATGGCCACCACCTGGATGCCCATGAAGGGCAGCATGCCGACAAAGATCTGGTTCAGCGTGACATGCGGCGGGCTCACCCCCTTCAAGTAGAACGCGGCCATCGCCACCGGCGGGCTGAGGAAGGCGGTCTGCAGGTTCAGCGCCACCAGCAGGCCGAAGAACAGCGGGTCGACGCCGAAGTTGTCGAGCAGCGGGATGAAGATCGGCATGAAGATGACGATGATCTCGGTCCATTCCAGCGGCCAGCCCAGCACGAAGATGATCACCTGGCTGAGCACCAGAAACTCGGTCTTGCTCAGGTTCATCGACATCACCCAGCGCTCGACCAGCTCTTGCCCGCCCAGCAGCGCAAACGCGGCCGAGAAGATGGCGCTGCCCACAAACAGCCAGCACACCATGGCGCTGGTCTTGGCGGTGAGAAACACACTCTCCTTGAGCACCGTCATGTTGAATTGCCGGTAGGCCACCGCCAGCAAGAAGCCGCCGAGTGCGCCCACGGCGGCCGCCTCGGTGGGCGTGGCCAGGCCCATCACGATGCTGCCCAGCACCGCCAGGATCAGCACCAGCAGCGGGAAGAAGCTGGACAGCAGCATCTTGAAGATCTCCAGCCGCTGGAAGCTGAGCACGGCATAAAAGGCCAGCAAGGCGATGGCGCCAACAACGGTGCCAATCCACCAGCCACGGGTGGCTGGTGTGCGCTCGGCTGCCGGCGCGTTGGCATCCAAGGCGATGCTTGGTGGCGGTTGCAGGCCGCCGGCAGGCCCGGGCGGCGCTGCGGCATCGGTGCCGGGCGGCTCCTTGACATCGCTTGCGTCGGGCGGCGCTTTCAACTCGCTGGTTTCGGGCGGCGCCTTCAGGTCGCCGTCAGCCGGCGGTTCCTTCAGGCCCGCATCGGTGCTGGGCGGCTCAACCAGGCCAGTGCTGGCCGCTGTGTTGTCTTGCGCGCTGCCCGGTGGTGCTTGCAAGCCGCCGCCCCCGGCGTCGGCTTGGGCTGTGGCCGCGGCGCGCGCCATGTCGGCGCGGGCCTCGGCATCAGGCGGTGCCGTGTTGGCCCGCCAGCTCGACGCAGCCACCAGCGCGAACAACAACGCCGGCAACAGCGCCACAGCCAGTTGGCGCAGGATGTGGCTGGTGGGCACGTCCAGGTTGCGGCCACCCTTCAAGGCCCGCAACAACGCCGGCAGCGCCGTGTTGGAGATGGTGGTGGCGATGGCCTGGGTGGCCACTGGCAACGGCACGAAACGGTCAGCTGCCGACAGCGGCGGCATCAGGTGCGGCTTCAACTTGGCCAGGATGATCACGTAGACCACATACAAGCCGGCCAGCATGATGCCGGGGAAGAATG
>JANNMP010000665.1:0-4533 GCA_031398015.1 Burkholderiaceae bacterium | reverse complement strand
GTGCGGCCGATCATCAGCCTGTCGGGTGAGCATGAGCTGAACCAGGTGTTCTTCGATGATGTGCGCGACCCCGCCAGCGCGCTGCTGGGTGAGGAGAACCAGGGTTGGACGATCGCCAAATACCTGCTGGTGCATGAGCGTGGTGGCAGCTATGCGCCGGGCCTGCGCGCCCGGCTGGCGCGGCTGCAGGCGATGGCGCAGGCCGCATTCACGGGCCGGCCTGCCGACGACGCCGAGCGCCACAGCATCGCCCTTGGCCTGGCCGATGCCCTGTGCCGGCTGGACGCACTGCACGCACTGGAGCAGCAGGTGCTGGCCGAGCGCATCCGCGGCGCCGAGTCGCCGGATGCGCCGTCGGTGGGCAAGCTGCTGGGCACCGAGCTGCGCCAGCAGCTCACCGAGCTGGCGGTCAACATCGCCGGCCCGTATGCCGCCGCGCGCCTGCCGATGGCCGACGCCGCCGCCCATGCGCTGGCCCTGCCCGAAGACGCGTTGTGGGCCATGGGCACATACCTGAACGACCGCGCGGCGTCGATCTATGCCGGCACCAATGAAGTGCAGCGCAACCTGATCGCCCAGCATCTGCTGGCCGCGCACTGACAGACCGGGCCGCCGTGATGGATGCGATCTTTCCGCTCAGCGACACCCAGGCCCTGATGCAGAGCAGCCTGCAGCGCTGGCTGCAGGACAACGCGCCGTTCGAGCGCCGCGCCGCGTTGCTGGCCACGCCGCAGGCAGTCACGCCACTGTGGACCGGCCTGGCCCAGCACCTGGGCCTGCTGGGCGCGGCATTGACCGAGGCTGCGGGCGGGCAGGGCGGCGGCCTGGCCGAGCATCTGGTGATCCTGCAGGCGCTGGGCCATGCACTGCTGCCCGAGCCTTATGCCGCCTGCATGGTCAGCGGTGCCGGCCTGTTGCAGCGCCTGGCGGGCGCGCACACCGCCCAGCTGCTGGCCGGCGTGGCCGACGGCGCGGTGCGGCCGGTGCTGGCTGCGCTGGAGCCCACAGCCCGGCATGACCTGGGCCAGGTGGCCAGCAGGCTGCATGCCGACGGCAGCCTGAGCGGCCGCAAGGCGGTGGTGCGCGCTGCACCGCAGGCCAGCCATTGGCTGGTGAGTGCGCGGGACGCCAGCGGCACACTGCGCCTGGCCCTGGTGCGCCCCGGTGCGGCGGGCGTGGCGCAGCGTGATCTGCGCCTGGCCGACGGCAGCTGGGCGGCCGAGCTGGGCTTTGACCACACGCCCACCGAGGCGCTGCTGGGCGAGGCCGGTACCGATGTGCTGCCACTGCTGCAACAAGTGGCCGACGAGGCGCTGCTGGCCACCGGCGCCGAGTGCGTGGGCGTGATGCAGCGCCTGCTGCAAGACACCATCGAGTACGTGCGCCAGCGCAAGCAGTTCGGCGTGGCCATCGCCAGCTTCCAGGTCACCCAGCACCGGCTGGCCGACATGCACATGGCGCTGCTGCAGGCGCGGGCGCTGGTGGCTGCCACGCTGCCCTGGATGGACCAGGCCGCACCCGACCGTGGCCGCGCCGTGGCCGCTGCCCAGGTGGCGGTGGCACGCGCAGCACGCGCGGTGGGCCAGGGCGCTGTGCAACTGCATGGCGGCATGGGCGTCACCGACGAGCTGGCCGTGGGCCATGGCTTCAAGCGGCTGACGCTGATCGAACACCACCAGGGCAGCCTGGCCGTGCACTTGCAGCGCGTGGCCAGTTGGCAGGCGGCGCAGGCAGTGGCCTGAGCCCGGGCAGCCGCCAGACCTGATCCCCTCGGAGACCCCCATGCCCTTGAACTTCAGCCGCAGCTGGATGGACGCTGACCTCGACCAGTGGCGCGCCACCTGCGCCCGCTTCGTCGAGACCGAACTGGTGGCCGACGACGCCGCCGCCCGCCAGCGTGGCAACGTCGGCCATGCGGTGTGGCGCAAGGCCGGCGAGCTGGGCTTGTTGTGCACCGACATCCCGCCCGAGTACGGCGGCGCGGGTGGTGACTTCCGCCATGAGGCAGTGCTGTACGAAGAATGCGCCCGGCGTGGCATCAGCGGCTGGGCCAACTCGGTGCACACCATCGTGGCGCACTATTTTCTGAACCACGGCACGCCAGCGCAGAAAGACCGTTACTTGCCGCGCCTGGCGCGTGGTGAGCTGGTCGGCGCCATCGCGATGACCGAGCCCGGCGCGGGCAGTGACCTGCAGGGCATCCGCACCCGGGCGGAAAAGAAGGGTGACAGCTACGTCATCAACGGCAGCAAGACCTTCATCACCAACGGCTTTCTGGCCGGTGTGGTGCTGGTGGTCTGCAAGACCGACCCCACCCAAGGCGCGCGGGGCACCAGCATCCTGATTGTTGAAACTGAAAACTGCGCAGGCTTTCGCGTCGGCCGGGTGCTGGACAAGCTGGGCATGAAATCGCAAGACACGTCCGAGCTGTTCTTCGACGACGTCACCGTGCCGGCCGCCAACCTGCTGGGCGGCCATGAGGGCCAGGGCTTCTACCAGCTGATGGGTGACCTGCCGTATGAGCGCCTGATCATCGGCGTGACCGCGCTGGCCACGATGGAAGGCGCCTACGAGGCCACGCTGGCCTATGTGCGCGAGCGCAAGGCCTTCGGCAAGCCGATCGCCGACCTGCAAAACACCCGCTTCAAGCTGGCCGAGGTGGCCACGCAGATCCAGGTCGGCCGTGCCTTCATCGACCGCTGCGTCGAGCAACTGGTGGCCGGCAAGCTCGACACCGCCACCGCCAGCATGGCCAAGCTGTGGGGCAGCGAGGCCCAGGGCCGGGTGCTCGATGAATGCCTGCAACTGTTTGGTGGCTACGGCTTCATGAACGAATACCTGATCGCCCGCATGTATGCCGACGCCCGGGTGCAGCGCATCTACGGCGGCACCAGCGAGATCATGAAAGAAGTCATCTCGCGAGCGCTGTGATGACAGCCGCCACCAGCACCAACACCGCCGCGGACGCCGCCCCGCTGCTGATCGACGAGCAAGGCCCGGTGGCCTGGCTGATGATGAACCGGCCCGAGCGGCTGAACGCGATGGACCCGACCCTGGTCGACGCGCTGCGGCTGTATTTCGAGGCCCTGCGTGACCGCCATGACATCCGCGTGGTGGTGCTGCGTGGCGCCGGCCGGGCCTTCTGCGCCGGGCTGGATTTGAAGCACCATGCCGCCAACGCCAAGCCCGGTGAGGCCCGCCCGCTGGCCGACAGCCTGGCCACGCAGTACAGCATCCGCAACATCATGCTGGCGATGCGGCGCTGCCCGCAGCCCATCATCAGCGTGGTGCAGGGCGCGGCCAGTGGTGGTGGCCTGGCGCTGGCGTTGGCCAGCGACATCCGCCTGGCCACGCCTGATGCACGCTTCAACGCCGCCTTCATCAAGATCGGCCTGACCGGCTGCGACATGGGGTCGAGCTACTGGCTGCCACGCATGCTGGGTGCGTCAGTGGCCAGTGAGCTGTTGCTGACCGGCCGCTTTCTGGGCGCACAGCGGGCGCATCAGCTCGGCCTGGTCAGCCATGTGGCGCCCCTGGACGAACTGCTGGATGAAGCCCGCGCGCTGGTGCAGGACATGCTGAATGCCACGCCGCTGGGCCTGCGCCTGACCAAGGAGGCGATCGGTCATGCCATCGACGGCAGCAGCATCGAGGCGGTGATGGCGATGGAAGACCGCAACCAGATGCTGGCCGGGCGCGGGCCCGATTTCATCGAAGGCATGGCGGCGTTCCTGGAGAAGCGGCCACCGCGCTATGGCGGGCAGTGAGGCTGCTGCGCAGCAACAGCCCGGTCAAGGTATTTGCTCCTGACAGTCAAGTCATCGCGCGTTGTTCATGGCTAGCTAGCCAGCTAGAATTCAGTCCATTCCAGACCACCGGACACCGCCATGACCGAGGTTGCCCTGTTCGACGCCAAGAACCGTCTGTCTGAACTGATCGACCGCCTGCAGGCGGGCGAGGTGTTCACCATCACCCGGCGCGGCAAGCCCGTGGCCACGCTGGCCTTGCCGGGTGCCAACGACGCCCAGGCCCGGGCGCTGGATGCGGTGGCCCAGTTGCGGGCCAGCCGCGTGGGCGTGAGCCTGGGGCGGCTGACGAGCCGTGATTTGATCAACGAAGGCCGGCGCTGATGGCCGGCATGGTGGTGGACGCATCGGTCAGTGCCGCCTGGTTCCTGCCTGACGAAGCCACACCGTTCACCGAAGCCATGTTGTCGGCCACGGCCCAGGCCGATGTCTGGGTGCCGGCGCTGTGGTGGCTGGAGATCGGCAACCTGCTGTTGAGCGCCCAGCGCCGCAAGCGCATCAGTGCCGACAAGCGCGCCGAACTGGTGGCCGCCGCCGAGCTGCTGCGCTTGCGCGTCGACCGCGAGCCGGTGCCGCTGCGCACCATCGACAGCCTGGCCGACCGCCACCGGCTGAGCAGTTATGACGCCGCCTACCTGGAACTGGCCATCCGGCGTGCCTTGCCGCTGGCCACGCTTGGCACAGCGCTGCTGGCCGCACTGCCCGGCGCCCAAGTGGCGCCGGCCCG
>JANNMP010000504.1:0-6688 GCA_031398015.1 Burkholderiaceae bacterium | reverse complement strand
GGCGTGGGTTTGCTGGTGATGATGCTGGTGCTGCCCAGGTACACGCTGGGGCCGAGAAACACATCGAGCTGGGCGCAGTGGTACAGCGGCAGCGCATGCAGCACGGTGTCGCCCACGGCCATCTCGCCTTCGATGATGCAGCTGACGTATTGGTCGATCACCGCGCCGTGGGTCAGCATGGCGCCCTTGGGCAGGCTTTCGGTGCCGCTGGTGTAGACGATCTGCAGCAGGTGGTGGCTGTTGAAGCCGGGCTCGGGGCAGGGCTGCACCGCCAGGTCAGTGGCGGCCAGGTGGTCGAAGTTCAGGCAGCCGTCGGGGCAGGTGCTGGGGTCTTCGGACGGCAGCCACAGGAAGCGGCTGATGGCGGTGTCGCGGCTGGCGGCGTCGCGCCCCAGTGCATGCAGGCCCGAGTCGACTGCCAGCAGCTTGACCCCGGCATGGCGCAGGATGTAGCCGGCCTCGTCGGCGTTGAGCATGAAGTTCACCGGCACCAGCACCGCACCCAGCCGGGCCAGCGCAAAGCGCAGCGCTGCAAAACCGTGGCTGTTGCGCGCCAGCACGCCCACATGCTCACCGCAGGCCACGCCCTGGGCGTGCAGGCCCCCCGCCAGGCGGCTGACCAGCGCATCAAATTCACGCCAGGTCCAGCGCACGCTGCCGCACAGGATGCCGGGCTTGTCGGGCAGGCGCGCGGCCGTGCGGTGCAGCAGGTCAGACAGCGTCTGGCGGCGCAGGGCGGGGTGCTGGATGTCGGTGGCGGTCACGGTGGCCTCGCTCGGCAATGGGTGCAACACCGTAACGGCATCACCGCGCAGCAGCCATCCGGGTCAGACCGGATCGCCGTGCCGCTCAGGTCATCTGCCTGAACACATGCATCAGATCCATGCAGCGCCGGGGCGCGGCCTGAAATGCCGGGCCGACCAGCGCGGTGTCGAGAAACTCGGTGTAGCCGGCGGGCAGCTGATCGGCCGGCAGGCCCAGGTCAGTGAAGCCCATCGACCAGTCGGCAAACTGGCGCCGCTTGATGCGGCTGGTGTGCAGCACCACCATGCCCTGGTGGCGGCGGTCGGCGGCGATGCGCTGCTGCAGCGCGCGCACCGCACTCTCTTCGCCTTCGAGCGTCTGCATGAAGTTGCCGTCCTTGTACAGCAGCATGCCGGTGATGCCGGCCTGGGCGTTGCTGTGGCGGCACTGCTGCAGCAGCTCGCGCAGCGCGCGCTCAGAAAACCAGGTGACGGCGGCGCTCACGTAGACCAGGCAAAACATGCTGTGCACTCCCGGGCCGGCCAATTCGGCCGCGTCGGCCAGTCTACGCAGCGCGGCGGCAGCAGCGCCAGTGTTGACCCAGGGACAGTGCGTCTGGGCAACGCCGCAAACCCGGCGGGCAGCCCGCTTGTCGCCGGGTTGACAGCCTGGGCAGGCACTGGCGCCGACCCTCAGCCGCTGTGCCCGACCTGCCCTGCCCCTGCGCCCAAGCCCGATGCCCACCATGACCCTGCGGCGCTGGCAGGCCGCGCTGGCCCAGCGCAGCCAGCACTGGAGCCCCACCACCCGCGGCTTGTTGTGGACCAGCGCCGCCGGTTTCATCTTCAGCATGCTCAATGCGCTGATGCGCTTGCTGACGCAGCAGATCGACCCGTTCCAGGCGCAGTTTTTGCGCTACCTGTTCGGCCTGCTGGTGATCCTGCCGCTGGTCTGGCGCGGCGGCGTGCGCAACTACCTGCCCAAGCGCATCGGTGACCAGTTCAGCCGCGGCCTGGCCCACACCATCGGCCTGTGCCTGTGGTTCAGCGCGCTGCCCAAGATCCCGCTGGCCGACATGACCGCCATCGGCTTCACCGGGCCGATCTTCATCATGATCGGCGCCTACCTGGCCTTCAAGGAGCCGATGCGCTGGGAGCGCTGGGTGGCCGTGGCGCTGGGCTTTTGCGGCGTGCTGATCGTGGTGGGGCCCAAGCTGTCGGCCAGTGGCGGCTGGTACCACTTGATGATGCTGGCCTCGGCGCCGGTGTTTGCGGTCTCGTTCCTGCTGACCAAGGCGATGACACGCTACGAGAGCCCAGGCGTGATCCTGGTCTGGCAGTCGATCACCGTGTCATTGATCACGCTGCCGTTGGCGCTGTGGATGTGGGCGCCGGTCAATGCCTGGCAGTGGTTGGGCTTTCTGGTGGCGGGCTTTCTGGGCAGCGGCGGCCACTACTGCCTGACACGCAGCTTTGCCGCCGCCGACATCTCGGCCACGCAGTCGGCCAAGTTTCTGGATCTGGTGTGGTCGGCGCTGATGGGCTTTTTGCTGTTTGCCGACATCCCCAGCCAGAGCACCATCGCAGGCGGCGTGTTGATCAGCGGCGCCACGCTGTGGCTGGCACGGCGTGAATCGAACCAGGCGCGCCAGCGCAACGCCGCCGAGGTCGAAGCCGAGGCCGAAGCCCGCAGCAGCCCGCCCTGAACGCGCGGCAGCGGCCGACAATCGCCGCATGAAGACCTACACCATCGAGCTGCAGCGGCTGAAGTCGATGTCCAACAGCCATGGCCAGATCCACATGCGCCTGGACGCTGCGGTGTTGCCCCAGCCGCAGCGGCGTGATGCCGACGATGCGGCGGAACCCGCCACCGTGCTCAGCCTGAACGAAGAGACAGCGCGCGTGCTGCTGCTGCTGTTGAAGGCGCAGCTGGCCGAGTTCGACAAGAAGAAGCCGAAGAGCAGGTTCTGACACGGCCCGCAGCCCGTTGCTGACAGCCACCTGACTGGGCTTTGCCCGCTCAGCAACAAGGGCCATGCAAGTTGCCGGGTTGAATGTCTAGGGTTAACCCTAATATCTGTGCCTGGGGCTGTAGAAGGCGGCGATCCCGTTGCCACGGCCCCCAGGAGCATCGACCATGTCGGCATCCATCACCAGCGGCACCTACCCACGCGCGGGCGCACGCAGCAGCGCCGCCAGCCCAGTTCGGTCAGCGGCCAACGCTGTCTGGCGCTTTCTCGTGCGCCTTGGCGCCGCCCGCGCCCAGCCTGAGCTGTTGCGCCTGTCGCGCCTGCATGCGCAGACCAATCCTGCGTTGTCGCGCCAATTGAAGGCAGCAGCGCACAGCCTGCTCAACGGCTGAGTCGGCGCTTGCACGCCGACCATCCTGGCGGTGGCCTGGCACAGCGGCATCATGGCTGCGGCCTGGTGCCGCGCAGGCGCCGGTAAAGCGCGGCGTACTCGGCGGCCGATGTCTGCCAACCCACATCGGCGCGCATGCCGGCCTGTTGCAGACGCGCCCAGACAGCGCCCTGGCGGTGCAACTGCACCGTCTTGCGCACGGCATCGAGCAAGCCTTCAGCCGTGATGTCGGCAAACTGCACACCGGTGGCCACGCCGGCCTTGACCGCCGCGTCGTTGGCGTCGATCACGGTGTCGGCCAGGCCGCCCACGCGCGCGACCACCGGCACGCAGCCGTAGCGCAGGCCGTAGAGCTGGGTCAGGCCGCAGGGCTCGAAGCGCGACGGCACCAGGATCGCGTCACACCCCCCCTGCAGCAGGTGCGACAGGCCTTCGTCGTAGCCAATGCGCACGGCCACACGCTCGGGGTGGCGCTGGGCGCCGGCGCGCAACGCGTCTTCCATCGCCGGGTCACCGGTGCCCAGCACCACCAGGCGCGCGCCGGCCGCGACGATGGCGTCCAGCGTGCCGGCCACCAGGTCGATGCCTTTTTGTGCGGTGAGCCGGCTGACCATGCAGATCAGCGGGCTGTCGTCGGCCGGCAGGCCGAACTGCAACTCGACCGCGCGCTTGTTGGCCAGGCGCGGTGCCAGGTCGTCAGCGTTGTAGGTCTGTGCCAGATGGCTGTCGGTGGCGGGGTTCCACACGTCGGTGTCGATGCCGTTGACGATGCCGCTGACCGCCGACTCGCGCCAGCGCAGCATCGGGTCCAGCCCCATGCCGCCGGCCAGCGTGCGGATTTCGCGCGCATAGGTGGGGCTGACGGTGGTGATGGCGTCGGCAAAGTGGATGCCGGCCTTCAGGTAGCCGATGTCGCCGTGGTACTCCAGCCCCTGCATCGCAAAGGCCTCGGCCGGCAGGCCCAGGCGGCTCCAGACATCGGCCTTGAACTGGCCCTGGAAGGCCAGGTTGTGCAAGGTCAGCACCGTCGCCGGCCGGCGCTTGCCGGCGCCCAGGTAATGCAGGTAGGCCGGCACCAGCGCGGCCTGCCAGTCATGCGCATGCAGCAAGTCGGGCACGCAGGCCGGCACCTCGCCCCAGGCGATGCGGGCAGCGGCAAAGGCCAGCGCGGCGTAGCGCTCGGCGTTGTCTGACCAGTCGCGGCCCATGCTGTCCAGGTAGGGGTTGCCGGGCCGGTCATAGAGGTGCGGCGCGTCCAGCACCAGCAGGGCCAGCGCGCCACAGCGCCCGGCCAGCAGCCGCGCCGTGCCGCCGAACCAGGCCGGCCACTGGCACAGCACCGTTGGCGACTGCAGCGCCGCCAGCACCGCCGGGTGACCGGGCAGCAGCGTGTGCACCGCCACGCCCAGCGGCGCCAGCGCGAGCGGCAGCGCGCCAGCCACGTCGGCCAGGCCGCCGGTCTTGAGCAGCGGGTACATCTCCGAGGCCACGCCCAGCACCACGAGCGGTGCTGCCGTCGTGCGCTTGGTGGGGGGCATGTCAGGCGCTGGCGGTGAGGCGGTCCAGCATCGGCTGCGTGATCAGACAGACACCGCGCTCGGTGCGGCGGAAGCGGCTGGCATCGAGCGCGGCGTCTTCACCCACCACCATGCCGTCGGGGATGACCACGCCGCGGTCGATCACCACCTTCTTCAGCCGCACATGGCGGCCCACCCGCACATGCGGCAGGATCACCGCCTCCTCGATGTGCGAGTACGAGCTGGTGTGCACGCCGGTGAACAGCAGCGAGCGCCGCAGCTCGGTGCCCGAGACGATGCAGCCGCCCGACACCAGCGAGCTGATGGCCGTGCCCTTGCGCGTGGGCTCGTCGTGCACGAACTTGGCCGGCGCGGTGAGCTCGCTGTAGGTCCAGATCGGCCAGTCGGTGTCGTACAGGTCAAGCGCCGGTGTCACTGCGGTCAGGTCGATGTTCGATTCCCAATACGCATCGACCGTGCCCACGTCCCGCCAGTAGGCCTCGGCCTCCTGCAGTGAGCGCACGCAGCTGGCGCTGAAGCGGTGCGCCACGGCCTTGCCGTTCTTCACCACCCAGGGGATCAGGTCCTTGCCGAAATCATGGTCGGAGCTGGGGTTGGCGGCGTCGGCCTTGAGCAGGTCGAACAGGGACTGGGTGTTGAAGACGTAGATGCCCATCGACGCCAGCGCCATGTCGGGCCGGTCAGGGATGCCGGGTGGGTCAGCCGGTTTCTCGACGAAGTTGATGGTGGTGTCGTGCGCATCGACATGCATCACGCCGAAGCCGGTGGCCTCCATGCGGGGCACCTCCAGGCAGCCCAGCGTGACATCGGCGCCGCTGTCCACATGCTGCTGCAGCATGATCTCGTAGTCCATCTTGTAGATGTGGTCGCCGGCCAGCACCACGATGTACTTGGGCAGGTAGCTCTCGACGATGTCGATGTTCTGGAACACCGCGTCGGCCGTGCCCCGGTACCAGGAATCCTCACTCACGCGCTGGCTGGCGGGCAGGATGTCGAAGCTTTCATTGCGCTCGGCGCGCATGAAGCTCCAGCCCCGGGTGAGGTGGCGGATCAGGCTGTGCGCCTTGTACTGCGTGGCCACGCCGATGCGGCGGATGCCCGAGTTCAGCGCGTTGCTGAGCGCAAAGTCGATGATGCGGGTCTTGCCGCCGAAGAACACGCCGGGCTTGGCGCGGCGGTCGGTCAGCTCCATCAGCCGGCTGCCCCGGCCGCCGGCCAGCACAAAGGCCATGGTGTCGCGGGCCAGGCGTGCGCTTCTATGCGTGGTGGTCATCGTGTCTCCTCGGTGGTGTGGGGGCAGCGTGCAGGATTTCAGCCCTGGAAGGTGAAGATCACCGTGGCCAGCGGCGGCAGCGACAGATGCAGCGACTGCGCCCGGCCATGCCAGGGCAGCGCCTCGGTGCTGATCTCGCCGAACGGCGCGCCGACATCGGAGCCGCCGTAGTGCGCTGAATCGGTGTTGATGCGCTCGGTGTACACACCGGCACTGGGCACGCCCAGGCGGTAGTCGTGGTGCACCACGGGGGTGAAGTTGCAGATCACCACCACCAGCGCGGTCGGGTCAGCGCCACGCCGCACGAAGCTGACGACGCTGCGCTGGGCATCGTTGTGGTCCAGCCATTCGAAGCCCGAGCCGTCGAAATCACGCTGGTACAGCGCCGGCGTGGTTTTGTACAGCGCATTCAGGTCGCGCAACAGGCGCTGCACACCGGCATGCGCGGGCAGCTCCAGTTGGTGCCAGTCCAGGCTCTGGTCGTGGTTCCATTCGGCGCCCTGGGCAAACTCGCAACCCATGAACAAGAGCTTCTTGCCCGGGTGGCCCCACATGAAGCCGTAGTAGGCGCGCAGGTTGGCAAACTTCTGCCAGGCATCGCCCGGCATCTTGGTCAACATCGAGCCCTTGCCGTGCACCACCTCGTCGTGCGAGATCGGCAGCACGAAGTTCTCGGTGAAGGCATAGACCAGCGAGAAGGTGATCTCGCCATGGTGGTGCCGGCGGTGCACCGGGTCACGCGCGATGTACTGCAGGCTGTCGTGCATCCAGCC
>JANNMP010000642.1:0-1683 GCA_031398015.1 Burkholderiaceae bacterium | reverse complement strand
CGCACCATCTACCTGAACTGCAACTCCTGGTACCTGGGTGCCAACATCCCTGGCAAGCCGCGCATGTTCATGCCGCTGTTCGGCTTTCCGGCCTATGTGCAGAAGTGTGCCGACGTGGCGCAGCAAGGCTATGCAGGGTTCAGGCTGGCGCCGGCCCGCGCCTGAGCCAAGGCGCGCGCCCCGGTTGCCGGTGCGCTGCTGTCGTGCATTGCGGTGATAACAGCAATTGCGGCAATCGCGACAATCGACGACAAGCGCCAGATGCTGGCCTGATGCAGCGCCGCCCGCCAAACAACCACCCGATTGGAGAACACCGATGGCCCACTATGTCGATGGCTTTGTCGTGCCCGTGCCGCAAGAGCGGCTGGCCGACTACCGCAAGCTGGCGCGCAAGTCCGGCAAGATCTGGATGGAGTACGGCGCGCTGGCCTTCTGCGAGAACGTGGCCGATGACGTGAAGCCCGGCAAGCGCACGTCGTTCCCCCAGTCGGTGAAGTTGAAGCCCGGCGAGGTGGTGGTGTTCTCATGGATCGTCTACAAATCACGCAAGCAGCGTGACCAGATCAATGCCAAGGTGATGGCCGACCCACGCATCGCGGCGATGGACCCGAAGGCCATGCCGTTTGACGGCAAGCGCATGTTCTGGGGCGGCTTCAAGAGCCTGGTGGTGCTGTAGCCATGGCCACCACCCGCATCACAGCCAGCAACCTGGCACTTGAACTCGACGGCAAGAGCGCCGGCAGCCTGCGCAGTTGCCAGCCCGCCAGCGTGCGGGTCGAGGTAAACCACGGCGGCACGGCGCCTGACTTCGCGGTGCGCGGCGGCGTGCGCATCGCACTCGGTGAGATGGCGGCCGAGGCTGACCTGGCCGAGCCCGGCCCGCTGGTGGACTGGCTGGCGCGCCTGCTGAGCGGCGACATGGCACTGCAATCGGGCGCCGTGGTCCTGGCTGACATGAATTTCAAGGCGCAGCGGCGCATCGGCTTCTCCGGTGCCTGCCTCACCGCGCTGAACTGGCCGGTGCTCGACGCGGCCGACGGCAAGCGGCCGTTCACCGTCGGCCTGCGCTGGCTGGCCGAGCGGGTGGACGATGACGCCGCCAGCGGCAACGTGAAGGACCGCCTGTCGGGCAAGCGCAAAACCATCCAGGCCGGCAACTTCCGCATCGACGGCCTGCCGTTCGGGGGCGAGTTTGTCACCCGCATCGCGCTGCCGGCCATCAGCATGGCCTGGCCGGGGGCCGACACCGGTGGCAGCCGCTGGGACGGCCGGCCCGCAGCGGTGCTGACGCTGGGCGAGTTGCGCCTGGAGGTGGCAGCGCGCCACGGCGACGCAGTGCGCAAATGGGTGCGCCAGTTGATCGCCGATGGCACGCTGGACAACAACGAGGCGCTGCACCTGAAAGTGGACATGCTGGACGCCGCGCTGAAGAAGGCCCTGGCCACCATCGACCTGCAAGGCTGCCAGTTGCGCGGGCTGGACGAAGGCGTGCTGGGCCGCGCCGATGCACCGGCCGGCCTGTCGCTGCGGTTTGCGGTGGGCGCGCTCAAACTCACGCTGTCCTGAGCGCCAGCGCCCGGTTGACCGCCAGCGCCCAGTTGACCGCCCGCGCCCACATCACCGGCGCCGGCCTGACGCCGTTTGGCCGCCATGCCGGCAGCAGCGCGCTGGGCCTGATGGCCC
>JANNMP010000619.1:0-8749 GCA_031398015.1 Burkholderiaceae bacterium | reverse complement strand
TGGGCCGGGCCGTCGATGCGGAAATCGGCCGCCGGCTCACCCGGGCCGCTGATCTTGGGGCGGATGCCGGCATAACCCGGCAGCAGCGCGCCGTCGGCCAGGCCGGGCCAGTAGCGCCGCACTTCGGCATCAAACTGGTCGGCGCCGGCTGGGTCCACCGTGTAATCCAGCCGGTCGACCCATTCGAAGCTGGGGCCGAAGCGGGCCTGGCCGCCCAGGTCGAGTGTCAGGTGCACACCCAGGTGGCTGCTCTGGCCCGGTGCCGGGTACACCAGGCGCGAAAACGGCGCGCGGCCAGCCAGGCTGAAGTAGCAGCCCTTGGCCAGGTGGTCTTGCGGCACATGGCGCCTGTCCAGCCCTTGCAGACGGCGCGCCAGCGTCGGCGCCTGCAGCCCGGCGCTGTTGACGACGCAGCGGGCCCGCAGCGCCATCGGCACGTCGCCCCCCACGTCCAGCACCAGGCCTTGCGCGGTGGCCTGCCAGCCCAGCAGCGGCGAGCACAGCGCCAGCATCGCGCCGTGGGCTTGCGCATCGCCCAGCAGCGCCAGCATCAGGCCATGGCTGTCGATGATGCCGGTGGACGGCGACAGCACGGCGCCCACGCACCGCAGCGCCGGCTCCAGCGCCCGGGCTTGGTCTGCGCCCAGGCGCTGCAGGTCGTGCACGCCGTTGGCTTGTGCCATGGCCTGCAGCCGGTCCAGCGCCGGCAGCTCATCCGCCGCCGTGGCCACCACCAGCTTGCCGCAGCGGCGGTGGGCCACGCCGTGGCTGGCGCAGTACGCGTACAGCTGCTGTTTGCCGGCCACGCACAGCAAGGCGCGCAACGAGCCCGGTGGGTAGTAGATGCCGGCGTGGATGACCTCGCTGTTGCGGCTGCTGGTGCCGGTGCCGATGGCGTTCTCGCTCTCCAGAATGACCACCTCGCGCCCGGACATGGCCAGCGCGCGGGCCACCGCCAGGCCCACCACGCCGGCGCCGACCACCACCACGTCCACGCTGTCCATCAGGCCTGCCGCGCCCGGCTCAGATGCCGCCCTCGACCAACGCCGCCAGCGCCTGGCCCACCTGGGTGGTGCTGGCCGAGCCGCCCAGGTCGCCTGTGCGCGGTCCGTCGCGCAGCACGGCCTCAACCGCGCGCAGCACCGCGTCATGGGCATCGCGGTGGCCCAGAAAATCGAGCAACATCGCCGCGCTCCAGACCATGGCCACCGGGTTGGCGATGTTCTGGCCGAAGATGTCGGGCGCCGAGCCATGCACCGGCTCGAACAGGCTGGGGAAGTGGCGCTCGGGGTTCAGGTTGGCGCTGGGCGCTATGCCGATGGTGCCGGTGCAGGCGGGGCCCAGGTCGCTCAGGATGTCGCCAAACAGATTGGTGGCGGCCACCACATCAAAGCGCTGCGGCTGCAGCACGAAGCGCGCCGCCAGGATGTCGATGTGCTGCTTGTCCCAAGTGACATCGGGGTGGCGAGCAGCGGCCTCTGCGGCGCGCTCGTCCCACCAAGGCATGCTGATGGCGATGCCGTTGCTCTTGGTGGCCACCGTCACATGCTTGCGCGGCCGGCTGCGCGCCAGGTTGAAGGCGTAGTTCAGCAGCCGCTCGCTGCCGTGGCGGGTGAACACACTCTCCTGCAGCACGAATTCACGCGCCGTGCCTTCAAACATCACGCCGCCCACGCTGCTGTACTCACCCTCGGTGTTCTCGCGCACGATCAGCATGTCGATGTCGCCGGGCTGGCGGTTGCTCAATGGGCAGGGCACACCTTCAAACAGCCGCGCCGGGCGCAGGTTGATGTACTGGTCGAACTCACGCCGGAACTTCAGCAGGCTGCCCCACAGCGAGATGTGGTCGGGCACCGTGGCCGGCCAGCCCACGGCGCCGAACAGGATCGCGTCCAAGCCACCGATCTGGGCCTACCAGTCGGCGGGCATAATTTGGCGATGCTGCTGGTACCAGTCGCAGCTGGCCCAGGTGATCGGTGTGATGTCCAGCGCAATGCCGAAGCGGGCCGCTGCGGCGCGCAGCACCCGCAGGCCCTCGGGCATCACTTCGCGGCCGATGCCGTCCCCGGGAATGGCGGCAATGCGGTGGGCTTGGGCCATGGTCGCTCTCCGTTGTTGACAGCCGGCCATGCTAGTGCAGGCGCCATGGCAGGGCTTGTGCCGGCTGGCAGCTGCGGTGGGCTGTGGCAGACTCGGTCAATCATCACACCATTGAGACGCCGCCATGCCCGCAGCCAACCCGCACAACCGCATTGCCCTGGTCACCGGCGCGGGCACGGGCATTGGCCAGGCCTGTGCCGCCGCGCTGGTGGCCGACGGCTGGCGGGTGGTCTACACCGGCCGCCGTGCCGATGCACTGGCAGCAGCCATTGGCCGCGCCGCTGACCCGTTTGGCGACATCGCCGAGCGCGCCGTGGCCCTGCCCTGTGACGTGGGCGACGAGGCTTCGGTGGCAGCGCTGTTTGCCGCCATCCAGGCCCGCTTTGGCCGCCTTGACCTGCTGTTCAACAACGCCGGTGTGTCGCTGCCGGTGCAGACCCCCGACGAGATCGACGCTGCCACCTGGCGCCGGGCGGTTGACACCAACTTGAACGGCGCCTTCTTCTGCCTGTCAGGCGCGTTCAAGCTGATGCGCCACCAGCGGCCGATGGGCGGGCGCATCATCAACAACGGCTCGATCTCGGCCCACGCGCCACGGCCGGGCTCGATCGCCTACACCGCCACCAAGCATGCGGTGACAGGGCTGACCCGCGCCGCGTCGCTTGACGGCCGCCAGTACGACATTGCGGTGGGCCAGATCGACATCGGCAACGTCGCCAGCGAGATGACCGAGCGCATGACCAAGGGCGTGCCGCAGGCCGACGGCAGCATCAAGCCCGAGGCGCGCATGGACCTGCAATCGGTGGTCGACGGCTTCATGACCATGGCCCGCCTGCCGCCCAGCGCCAATGTGCTGTTCATGACCGTGATGGCCACCAAGATGCCCTTTGTGGGCCGGGGTTGAGCGGGCTGCGGCGCCGCAGGCTGGGTGGGCTCGGCAAGCGCGATGCACGGCCTGGTCTTGCCCGGCGCGGCAGCCTGGCCCCAGCGGGCGGGCGCGGCGCACAGCCTGCGCCAATGCCTGACGCTGGCCCTGCTGCTGCATGTGCTGCTGGTGCTGCTGCTGGGCAACACCGAGGGTGGCAGCGCCGCGCCCGGCCAGGGTGTCTGGGGCACGCTGAACATCCGCCTGGCCGGCAGCCATGCCAGCGGCCAGCCTGAGGCCACGGTGGCAGCCGACGCCCATGCCGGCCCACAGGGCCAGGCCAGCGCGCAGCGTTGGGGCGGTGCGCTGCGTGATGCCCAAGACCAGCCGGCGATGCACAGCGCGCCCGGCGCGGCGCGGCTGGGCAGCTGGCAGCCGGTGGCCCCGCCAACCCAGCCAGCCCCGCCCGACACCGCGCCCGAGCTGCCACCCAGCCCGGTGACCGATCTGCCGCCGGCCGTGGCGCCCGATCTGGCGCGTGGGGCCGAGCCGATGCCCATGCCCATGCCGGCGCCGCAGCCTGAGCCGGCAGCGGCGCGCCAGCCAACGCCGACACGGCCGCTGGGCGCTGGCCAAACCATCACGCCGCCGACGGCGCCGGTGGCCCTGCTGCCCAGCGCCGCTGCCGTGCCGCTGCCCAGCTTGAATCTGCCAGCCGAACCTGCGCCCGCACCAACATCGGCACCCGCACCAACATCGGCACCCGCACCAGCACCAGCACCAGCACCAGCACCAGCACCAGCACCAGCACCAACCCCCGCGCCCCCGCCCACCGCGCCGCTGCCGTCGCGCAGCGTGGCGCCGCGCGCCATGCCCAGCGCGATCACCGCGCCCAGCGTGCCATTGCCGCTGGCGCCGCCACCGATGCGTCAACCGCTGCCGGTGATCGACACCGCCGCCGCTGTGCCGGTGCCGCTGCCGCTGCCGGAGCCACCGCTGCCGGCCCGCCTGCCAACGCCACAACGCGCTGCCGCGGCCGGCATCCAGCCACCGGCACTGGCCGACACACCGGCGCCGGCCATCAGCGCCGTGGCCACACCCAGCCTGGCCGTGGCGCCGGCTGCCGTGCCCGCGCCGCGTGCAGCCGTGGCGGCGCCCGGCAGCGCCACGCCCCAGGCTGCCGATGCCACGGTGCCCAGCACCGACGCCAGGGCTGGCGCCACTGCCACCGCAGCCACCGCATCCACCGCAACCCAAGCCGCAACCCAAGCCGCAACCGGCCCGGCCACCGCAGCCGGCCCGCGCCCGCCCGGCGCACCAGACGCCGGCCCCCGGGTCGGCCATGACGTGGCCACCGCGCCGTCGCTGCCGGCCAGCGCCGCCCGCCTGAACCTGGAGCTGGTGCGTCCGCGTGGCGGCCCGGTCTCTGCGCAAGGCCCGCGTGGCCTGCTGCCAGTGCTGCCGCACCCGCCCGAGCAAGCGTCGAAGCTGGCGCGTGACATCCAACGGGCTGGCCAGCCCGACTGCCGCGAGGCCTACAGCGGCATGGGCCTGCTGGCCGTGGTGCCGCTGGTGGCCGATGCCGTGCGCGACAAGGGCTGCCGCTGGTGAGCCGCCTGGCGGCCCAGATGGCGGCCCAGATGGCGGCCCAGATGGCGGGTTTGCCCGTGGCGGCTTGGCGGCCAGCGGCTTCACACTGCCTGCCAGCGCGGCGGCGTGGCCCGTCCGGCCGGTTGCCCAAGCCGCCAAACCCACAACCCCCAACCGCATCTCCACCCAACCACTGCAGCAACCATGTCACAACGACTCCAGGGCAAAACCGCCTTCATCACCGCCGCCGGCCAGGGCATCGGCCGCGCCATCGCCGAGGCCTTTGTGCGTGAGGGCGCCCAGGTCATCGCCACCGACCTGAGCGCCGCGCTGCTGCACAGCGTGGTCGAGGCCATCGGCTGCCGCGCCCAGGTGCTCGACGCCACCGACGGCCAAGCCATCCGCGCCGCTGCTGCCCAGGCCGGGCCGGTGGATGTGCTGGTCAATGCCGCCGGCTTTGTGCATGCGGGCACGGTGCTCGATTGCACCGAGGCGGACTGGGACTTCGCCTTCAACCTCAATGTGCGCAGCCAGTTCCGCACCATCCAGGCCTTTCTGCCCGGCATGCTGGCACCCATTGACGGGCGTGGTGGCCAGGGCGGCAGCATCATCAACCTGGCCAGCGTGGTCGGCAGCCTGAAGGGCGCGCCCAACCGCTTTGTCTATGGCTGCACCAAGGCGGCAGTGATCGGCCTGACCAAGGCCGTGGCCGCCGACTACATCACCCGCGGTGTGCGCTGCAACGCCATCTGCCCGGGCACGGTGGAGTCACCCTCGCTGCGTGATCGCATTGCCGCCCAAGCGGCGGCCAGCGGCCAGACCGTGGCCCAGGTGGAGGCCGCGTTCATTGCACGCCAGCCGATGGGCCGGCTGGGCCGCAGTAGCGAGATTGCGGCGCTGGCGGTGTACCTGGCCAGCGACGAAAGTGCCTTCACCACCGGCACCAGTCAAATCATCGACGGCGGCTGGAGCAATTGAACCCCTCACCATCCACGGAGACAAGCCATGAAACTGCTGCGCCACGGCCCCAAGGGCCAAGAACAACCCGCGATGCTAGATGCCCAGGGCAATGTGCGTGACCTGTCGGGCGTGGTCGCCGACCTGCATGCCGCGATGCTGGTGCCCAGCGGCCTGGCCAAGCTGCGCGCCATCGACCCCAGCAGCCTGCCCTTGGTCGACAAGCCCGGCCGCATGGCACCGCCCTGGCGTGGCATGGGCAAGTTCATCTGCGTGGGCCTGAACTATGCCGACCACGCCGCTGAATCGGGCATGCCGGTGCCGGCCGAGCCGGTGCTGTTCACCAAGCACACCAGCACCGTGATCGGCTGCAATGACCCGGTGGTGCTGCCGCAGGGCTCGCTCAAGACCGACTGGGAGGTGGAGCTGGGCGTGGTCATCGGCGCCCAGGCGCGTTATGTGTCGGAGGCCGACGCGCTCCACCATGTGGCGGGTTATTGCGTCGTGAACGATGTCTCGGAACGCGAGTACCAGCTCGAGCGGGGTGGCACCTGGGACAAGGGCAAGGGCTGCGACACCTTCGGCCCGGTGGGCCCCTGGCTGGTGACGGCCGACGAGGTGTCCGACCCACAGCAGCTGGGCATGTGGCTGGACTTGAACGGCCACCGCCAGCAGAACGGCAGCACCAGGACCATGGTGTTCGGCGTCGCCCAGCTGGTGGCCTACATCAGCCGCTTCATGACCCTTCATCCAGGGGATCTGATCAGCACAGGAACACCGCCAGGAGTGGGAATGGGTCACAAACCCCAGCCGCTGTTCTTGAAGCCCGGCGATAAAATGACCCTTGGCATCAGCGGCCTGGGGCAACAGAACCAGACCGTGTTCGCGTGGGATCCGGCGCTGATCGACGGCTGATCATCTAACCGGTTTGGTACGCGGCATGTTGCCCACGACAAGATCGCGTCGCCGGGGGTGGCCACCGGCGGCTTCATGGGGGGGAAACCCATCGAAGGCCAACAGGTCATGCAGACTAGAACCGTCACCATATACACCGGCAAGCGCATCCGCGTGCCCGAGCACGTCCAGCGCATCGACACGCACAGCACCCACGGCTGGCAGATGCGCTATGGCCAGCCCACGCTGTTCTTCAGTGACGGCCAGGGGGCCGGCAACGGCCCGCGCCCGGCGCTCAAACGGGCGGTCGACGCGCTGCGCCAGCGCATCGCCGAGCTGCCCGCACCCACCGGCCTGCAGCGTGGCACCAGCCCCAACAAGCAGAACGATCTGCCGGTGGGCATCAGTGGCCCCATCTTGCGCCAGCGCCCGGGCCGCTCGGTGCCCGAGTGCCATTTCTCGGTCAACCTGCCACGCTACGGTGGCCGGCCGCTGCGGCGCAGCGTCTACATCGCCAACCAGAACACCTACTCGCCCGAGCGCTACACCGAGGCCCTCAACGCCGCACTCGACATGCGGCGCCAGGCCGAGGAGCAGTACCAGGCCGACGCCACTGCCGCCAAGCGGCGCGCTGCCACCAAGCTGTAGGCCCCGGGCGGGCGCAGCGCCGGGGGCACCACGGAGCCCACGATGACTGACGCACACACAGCCACAGCCACAGCCGCAGCCGCCCCCACCATCCGCATCCACCCGGCCGACAACGTCGTCATCGCGCGGCGCCAGTTGCTGGGCGGCACGGTGCTGGCAGATGAAGCCGGCCTGGTCGTCAGTGGCCTGGTGCCACCCGGCCACAAGCTGGCCACGGCGGCCATTGGCCAGGGCCAGCCAGTGCGGCGCTACAACCAGGTGATCGGCCATGCCACCCAGGCCATCACGCCAGGGCAGCATGTGCACAGCCACAACCTGGTGTTTGCCGACGTGGCGCGCGCGCACGATGTTGGGGCAAGTGCCCAACCCACGGTGTACGCGGCCACGCCGGCGTTGTTCATGGGCATCGTTCGCGCCGACGGCCGGGTGGCCACGCGCAACTGCATCGGCGTGCTCACCAGCGTGAACTGTTCGGCCACGGTGGCCCGCGCGATGGCCGACCACTTCAGGCGCGACATCCACCCCGAGGCGTTGGCCGACTTTCCCAACGTCGACGCGGTGGTGGCGCTGACCCACGGCATGGGCTGCGCCACCGACAGTGAGGGCGAAGAGCTGCGGGTGCTGCGCCGCACCCTGGGCGGTTATGCGCGGCATGCCAACTTTGCCGCTGTGCTGGTGGTGGGCCTGGGCTGCGAGACCAACCAGATCCAGGGCCTGATCGCGCAAGAGGGCCTGCAGGAAGGCGCCAGGCTGCAGGCCTTCAGCATCCAGGACACGGGCGGCACGGCCAAGACCGTGGCGCATGGCGTGGCCTTGATCCGCGCCATGCTGCCCGAGGCCAACCGGGTGCGGCGGCAGGCGGTGCCGGCCAGCCACATCATGGTGGGCCTGCAGTGCGGCGGCAGCGATGGTTATTCAGGCATCAGCGCCAACCCGGCGCTGGGCGCGGCGGTGGACCGGCTGGTGCGGCATGGCGGCACGGCGATCCTGAGCGAGACGCCGGAGGTCTATGGCGGTGAACACCTGCTGACCCGCCGCGCCACCAGCCCCGAGGTGGCTGCCAAGCTGCTGGCGCGCATCCGCTGGTGGGAGGCCTACACCGCGCGCAATGGCATGCGCATGGACAACAACCCCTCGGCCGGCAACAAGGCCGGCGGCCTGACCACCATCCTGGAAAAAAGCCTGGGCGCGATCGCCAAGAGCGGCACCACCAACCTGGTGGACGTGGTCGAGTTTGCCGAGCGCATCACCGCGCGCGGCGTCGTCTTCATGGATTCACCGGGCTACGACCCGGTGTCGGCCACCGGCCAGGTGGCCGCCGGTGCCAACCTCATCTGCTTCACCACCGGCCGCGGCTCGGCCTATGGTTGTGCACCCACACCGTCACTGAAACTGGCCACCAACACCGCGCTGTGGCTGAAGCAGCAGGACGACATGGACATCAACTGCGGCGGCATCGTCGATGGCAGCGAGACGGTGGACGAGGCGGGTGAGCGCATCTTCCAGCTGATGCTGGCAACCGCCTCAGGCCAGGCCACCAAGAGTGAGCTGCATGGCTATGGGCAGAACGAGTTCGTGCCCTGGCAGCTGGGTGCGGTGATGTAGCGGTTGGCGCCGCCCCGGTGCGTCGGGGTGGCGTGGGCGATGCGGGTGAGGCCGAGCGTCAACAGCGTTCGTCGCGGGCCCGCGCGTTTC
>JANNMP010000495.1:0-2261 GCA_031398015.1 Burkholderiaceae bacterium | reverse complement strand
CCAGCGGCTTGTATGATCGACAGCAACTGCGGGCCTCTTTGTGGCGGGTTTGGGGCGGGTTTGTGGCTGACGTGACACGGTTGACAGCGGGCGGATTATGGCGTGCTGCAACCACTGCTCCGGGCGCCCAAGTTGCGGCCTGCGCCGGCAGCCACATCCATCCACCGCTGCTGTGGACAAGCTTGTGGGCAACTGCCCGCGAGGCAGCCAAAACCCACGGTTTTTCAGGCCTGGCCTTGGATTGCTGAAATTTAAGGCAGTGTTTTTCTGAACAAAATCAATCACTTGCACCGATTTGACAGTCCTGTGACAGGCCTTTTTGCTGCCTGCGTGGGCCGGCAGGGGGCTGTGGAATTCCGGGGTCCGCGCACGCCGATGCGGCCTGGCCCCAGGGGCGCCGATGGCCTGGCCTGAGCCCACCGCCGACGCCGCCGCAGGCCGCGCCTGGAGCGTGGCCGCGCTGCTGCTGGCGGTGGCTGACGCGCTGGCCGTGCGGCTGGGCGCGGTGGCTGTGCGCGGCGAGATTTCGGGCTTCACCCGCGCCGCCAGCGGCCATTGCTACTTCAGCCTGAAGGACAGTGACGGCCACAGCGCACTGCTGCGCTGCGCGATGTTCCGCCGCGCCGCTGCGCTGCTGGATTTCCGCCCCGCCGACGGCCAGCAAGTGGAGCTGCGTGGCCGCATCACGGTCTATGAGTCACGCGGCGAGCTGCAATGTGTGGTCGAGTCACTGCAGCGCCTGGGCGACGGCACGCTGTACGAGCTGTTTCTGCAACTGAAGGCCAAGCTGGCGGCCGCCGGGCTGTTTGAGCCTGGCCGCAAGCGCGCGCTGCCGGTGTTCCCACGCGCACTCGGTGTCGTCACCTCGCTGGGCGCGGCGGCGCTGCATGACGTGCTGTCGGCCGTGGCCCGGCGCTCGCCGCAACTGCCGGTGGTGGTCTACCCCTGTGCGGTGCAAGGGGCCGAGGCGCCAGCGGCCATCGTGCGCGCCATCGCCACTGCCAATGCCCGGCGCGAGGTGGACGTGCTGATCGTCTGCCGTGGCGGCGGCGCGCTGGAAGACCTGTGGGCCTTCAATGACGAAGCGGTGGTGCGCGCCGTGGCCGCCAGCGCGCTGCCGGTGGTCTGCGGCGTCGGCCACGAGACCGACACCAGCCTGGCCGAGCTGGCCGCCGACCTGCGCGCGCCCACACCCACCGCCGCCGCCGAGCTGGCCACGCCGCAGCGCGACGACTTGCTGGCCCGGCTGCAGGCGCTGGCCGTTGCGCTGCAGCGCGGCGCTGGCCGCCGGCTCGACCAGCAGGCCCAGCGCCTGGACCGGCTGGCGCTGCAGATGGGCCGGCCGGCACGCCTGCTGGGCCAGCAAGGCGCCCGGCTCGACCGGCTGCAGGCCCGGCTGGCTGGTGGCCTGGCCCAGGCCGTGGCCGGCCAGCAGCGCGCGCTGCATGCGCTGCGGCAACGGCTGCGCCAAGCCCTGCACCAGCAACTGCACCTGCAGGCCGAGCAGCAGACGCGGCTGGCGCTGCGCCTGGCCGCCAACGACCCGCGGCAGGTGCTGTCGCTCGGCTACGCCTGGCTGGCCGATGGCGCCGGCCGGCCGGTCACCCGGGTGGCGGGCCTGGCCGTGGGCAGCACGCTGGGCGCGGTGTTTGCCGATGGCAGCGCCCAGGTGCAAGTGCTCAGCACCAGCCCTGCCGGGTTGCATGCCGCTGCGCCGACCAGCGCAGCTGCGGCCGTGGCCAAACCGCGCGCCGCCCGCCGCCGCCGGCCAAGCCCCTGACAGCCAGCGCACGCAGGCGCGCTGCCTACAATCTGCACACCAACCGATCCCTGCAACCCAGGCGCCCGAGTCTTCAGTGGCCGGCGCCGCCCCTGCCAAAGGTGCCCCATGAGCTACACCCTGCCCGCCCTGCCTTACGCCACCAATGCCCTGGCGCCGCACATCTCGCCCGAGACATTTGAGTTCCATTACGGCAAGCACCACCAGGCCTATGTCACCAACCTGAACAACCTGGTCGGCGGCACTGAATTTGCCGGCCTGGCGCTGGAAGACGTGGTCAAGAAGTCGGCCGGTCCGATCTTCAACAACGCTGCCCAGGTGTGGAACCACACCTTTTTCTGGAACAGCATGAAACCGTCAGGCGGTGGCAAACCCACCGGCAAACTGGCCGATGCGATCACCCGCGATTTCGGCTCGGTCGAAAAATTCGCTGAAGAATTCAAAGCCGCCGGTATCGGCCAGTTCGGCTCCGGCTGGGCAT
>JANNMP010000523.1:0-16488 GCA_031398015.1 Burkholderiaceae bacterium | reverse complement strand
ACATCGTGCCCTGCGGCTGCTTGATGCGGCCGAACGAGAACACCACGTCGTCGGCGACCAGCGGCGAGCCGTCATGGAATTTCACGCCACGGCGCAACTCGAAGCGCACCTGGGTGGGCGAGATGTAGGTCCACTTGGTGGCCAGCGCAGGCTCGGGCTCGTACTTGGCGTTGTAGCGCGTCAGGCCCTCATAGGCATGCTGCAGGATGGCGTTGGTGGTGGCATGGTTCTGGGCATGCGGGTCCAGCGTCAGGATGTCGTTCTGCGCGGCCCATTTCAGGGTGTTGGCCTGGGCATGGGGCATGGCCAGTGCGGCGGCCAGCAGCGCGCTGGCGGCGCTGGCCTTGAAGGCGAGCTTCAGTGTCATGGAGTGGGCTCCTGGGGAAACAAAGCCCGCATGCTAGTGGCAGGCCGTGCCAGGCCGCAGAGGATCATCCCGCAGGCGGGGTCTCGGCCACCACCTCGGCCGCCACCTCGGCCACCACTTCGACATCGCAATCGCAGCCTGCGCCGGCAGCAATCCAGCGCCGCGCCAGCCGCCGCATTGCCGGGCGCAGCACGCCGGGCAGGGCCGGCCAGGCTGATTCAGGGACCTGGACCATGGCGCAGCGGTAGCTGCTGCTGCTGTTGTCCCAGCGCAGCGCGCTGCACATGCCATGTCGCCGGCCGCTGACCAGCACACCCAGCGGGCAGGGTTGCCAGGCACAGCACACGCCGCAGCCGTTGCAGGCCGCGCCGGCAGCAGGCTTGGCCGGCGCGTCAATGTGCAGGTGGATCACGGCAGCCATGGCCGCGGCAGTCTGGCCGCAAAGCCTGTTCGCTGCTGGCCGAACTGGCCGGTGTTGCCAGCGCTTTCGCGGCCTTGCGGGGCCGCTGGCCTGCACAACAACGGTGCTAAAGTTCTGGCTGCAAATCAACAGGCCCTTTCGTGCCCCTTGCCGAGCGACCCTGCAATCGCTCACGCTGCTGGCCAAGGCAGCAGCAAGGTGGGTCGCTGATCCGCACACCGGCTGAGCCGTGCCGCGGAAGGTTTTTTACCCATCCGTGCCCTGGAAACCAGGGCAGAAGGTGAGCGAACGATGATGCAGCAACACAGGTCCACCTCGTACCTGTTCGGTGGCAACGCCCCGTACGTGGAAGAGCTGTACGAGGCCTACCTCGACAACCCCGGCAGCGTGCCAGACACCTGGCGCAGCTACTTCGACAACCTGCAGAACGTGCCGGCCACCGATGGCAGCGAAGCCCGCGACGTGGCCCACGCGCCGATCGTCGAAAGCTTCGCCCAGCGGGCCAAGGCCAACGCCTTTGCGCTGAAGGCCAGCTCGGCTGACCTGGCGGTGGCGCGCAAGCAGGTGCATGTGCAAAGCCTGGTGGCGGCGTACCGCTTTCTGGGCAGCCGCTGGGCCGACCTTGACCCGCTCAAGCGCACCGAGCGCCCCAAGATCCCCGAGCTGGAGCCGGCGTTCTACGACCTGACCGAGTCCGACATGGACATCACGTTCAGCGCCGCGAACACGTACTTCGGCAAGTCAGAGAACATGACGCTGCGCGAGATCGTGCAGGCGCTGCGCGAGACCTACTGCGGCACGGTGGGCGCCGAGTTCATGCACTGCACTGACCCGGCCGAGAAGCGCTGGTGGCAGGAGCGGCTGGAATCAGTGCGCAGCAAGCCCAACTTCAGCAGCGACGAAAAAACCCACATCCTCGACCGCCTGACGGCCGCTGAAGGCCTGGAGCGCTTTCTGCACACCAAATACGTCGGCCAGAAGCGCTTCAGCCTGGAAGGCGGCGAAAGCTTCATCGCCAGCATGGACGAGGTGGTGCAGCGTGCCGGCGCCAAGGGCGTGCAGGAGATGGTGATCGGCATGGCCCACCGTGGCCGGCTCAATGTGCTGGTCAACACCCTGGGCAAGATGCCCAAGGATTTGTTCGCCGAGTTCGACCACACCGCGCCCGAGAACCTGCCCTCGGGTGACGTGAAGTACCACCAGGGCTTTTCCAGTGACATCTCCACCCCGGGCGGCGCGGTGCACCTGAGCCTGGCCTTCAACCCCAGCCACCTGGAGATCGTCAACCCGGTGGTCGAAGGCTCTTGCAAGGCGCGCATGGAGCGCCGTGGCGACAAGACCGGCGCCGAGGTGCTGCCGGTGCTGGTGCACGGCGACGCCGCCTTTGCCGGCCAGGGCGTGGTGATGGAGACGCTGGCGCTGGCCCAGACCCGCGGCTACTACACCGGCGGCACGCTGCACCTGGTGATCAACAACCAGATCGGCTTCACCACCAGTGACCCGCGCGACTCACGCAGCACGCTGTACTGCACCGACGTGGTCAAGATGATCGAGGCGCCGGTGCTGCATGTGAACGGCGACGACCCCGAGGCGGTGGTGCTGTGCACCCAGATCGCGCTGGATTACCGCCAGCACTTCAAGAAGGACGTGGTGGTCGACATCATCTGCTTCCGCAAGCTGGGCCACAACGAGCAGGACACACCCTCGCTGACCCAGCCGCTGATGTACAAGGTGATCGCCAAGCACCCGGGCACGCGCAAGCTGTACGGTGACAAGCTGGTGGCGCAGAAGGTGCTGCCCGAAGGTGGGCCCGAAGAAATGGTCAAGCAGTTGCGCGCCGCTTTCGACGAAGGCCGCCACACCGCCGACCCGGTGCTGACCAACTTCAAGAGCAAGTACGCGGTCGATTGGGCGCCCTTCCTCGGCAAGAAGTGGACCGATGCGGCCGACACCGCGCTGCCGCTGGCCGAGGTCAAGCGCCTGGCCGAGCGGCTCACCACCCTGCCGGCCAACTTCAAGGCCCACCAGCTGGTGGAGAAGGTGCTGGCCGACCGCGCCGCCATGGGCCGTGGCGACGTCAATGTCGATTGGGGCATGGGCGAGACACTGGCTTATGCGTCGCTGGTGGCCAGCGGGTATGCGGTGCGCTTGTCGGGCGAAGACTGCGGGCGTGGCACCTTCGTGCACCGCCACGCCGTGCTGCACGACCAGAACCGCGAGAAGTGGGACGTGGGCACCTACACCCCGCTGGAGAACATCGCCGAGAGCCAGGCGCCGTTCACCGTCATCGACTCGATCCTGTCGGAAGAAGCTGTGCTGGGCTTCGAGTACGGTTACGCCAGCGCCGAGCCCAACACGCTGACCATCTGGGAGGCCCAGTTCGGTGACTTCGTCAATGGCGCCCAGGTGGTGATCGACCAGTTCATCGCCAGCGGCGAAGTGAAGTGGGGCCGCTCCAACGGCCTGACCATGCTGCTGCCGCATGGCTACGAAGGCCAGGGCCCTGAGCACAGCAGCGCACGGCTTGAGCGGTTCATGCAATTGGCGGCCGACAACAACATGCAGATCGTGCAGCCCACCTCGGCCAGCCAGATCTTCCATGTGCTGCGCCGCCAGATGGTGCGCATGTTCAGGAAGCCGCTGGTGATCATGACGCCCAAGAGCCTGCTGCGCAACAAGGACGCCACCTCGCCACTGGCCGAATTCACCAAGGGCGGCTTCCAGACCGTGTTCTCCGACAAGGGCACGGACGTGGTTGCCGACAAGGTCAAACGCATCGTCGCCTGCTCGGGCAAGGTGTATTACGACCTGGTGAAAAAGCGCGACGAGCGCAAGGCCAGCGACGTGGTGATCATCCGTGTGGAGCAGCTCTACCCGTTTCCGCACAAGGCGTTTGCCGCCGAGGTCAAGCGTTATGCCAACGCCAGCGAACTGGTGTGGTGCCAGGACGAACCGCAGAACCAGGGCGCCTGGTTCTTTGTGCAGCACTACATCCACGAGAACATGCAGGAAGGCCAGAAGCTGGGTTATGCCGGCCGCCCGGCCAGCGCGTCACCTGCGGTCGGCTATGCCCACCTGCACCAGGAGCAGCAGAAGGCCCTGTTGGACCAGGCCTTCGGCAAGCTGCGCGGTTTCATCCTGACGAAATAGGCCCACCCCCGAAGCGCCTTTGGCGCTCCCCCCTCAAGGGGGCACCCCCAGCGGCCCGGCTGCAGCCGGTTCTGCGGCGGTCGCTTGATGAGGGTTCCTCTTTCCGAGAACAAAAGACCATGGCAATCGTTGAAGTCAAAGTCCCGCAGCTGTCTGAATCGGTGGCTGAAGCCACCTTGCTGCAATGGAAGAAGAAGCCCGGCGAGGCCGTGGCGGTGGATGAAATCATCATCGAGGTCGAGACCGACAAGGTGGTGCTGGAAGTGCCGGCCCCCGTTGGCGGTGTGATGGCGCAGATCGTCTGCGACGACGGCGCCACGGTGGTGTCTGACCAGGTCATCGCCCGCATCGACACCGACGCCAAGGAAGCCATCAGCCCGCTGGAGGTCAAAGCCGTGGCCAGTGATGCGGCGGTGGCCGCAGCCGCACCGGCTGCTGCCGCTGCCGACATCGTGGCCAGCAAGAGCGACGTGGTGATGCCGGCTGCCGCCAAGCTGCTGGCCGACCACCAGCTGCCCGCCAGCGCCGTCACCGGCACCGGCCGAGACGGCCGCATCACCAAGGGCGACGTGTTGGGTGCGCTGGCTGCGCCTGCGGTGGTGGTGGCGCCGCCCAAGGCTGCCCCTGCTGCGGCCCCCGCAACTGCCGCCAAGCCCCCCCTGCCCAGCGTGGCCGCGCCCAGCGGCCCCAGCCTGGGTGAGCGCCCCGAGCAGCGGGTGCCGATGAGCCGCCTGCGCGCCCGCATCGCCGAGCGCCTGGTGCAAAGCCAATCGACCAACGCCATCCTGACCACCTTCAATGAGGTGAACATGGCGCCGCTGATGGAAATGCGCAAGAAGTTCCAGGAGAAGTTCGAGAAGGAGCATGGCGTCAAGCTCGGCTTCATGAGCTTCTTCGTCAAGGCGGCGGTGGCGGCGCTGAAGAAGTACCCGGTGCTCAATGCCAGCGTTGACGGCAACGACATTGTCTACCACGGCTATTTCGACATCGGCATCGCCGTGGGCAGCCCGCGTGGCCTGGTGGTGCCGGTGCTGCGCAATGCCGACCAGATGAGTTTTGCCGACATCGAGAAAAAGATTGCCGAGTACGGCAACAAGGCGCGCGACGGCAAGCTGGGCATCGATGAGCTGACCGGTGGCACCTTCTCGATTTCCAACGGCGGCACCTTTGGCTCGATGCTGAGCACACCGATCATCAATCCGCCGCAGTCGGCCATCCTGGGCGTGCATGCCACCAAGGACCGTGCGGTGGTCGAGAACGGCCAGGTCGTGGTGCGGCCGATCAACTACCTGGCGATGAGCTACGACCACCGCATCATCGACGGCCGCGAAGCGGTGCTGGGCCTGGTGGCGATGAAAGACGCGCTGGAAGAGCCGGCGCGTCTGCTCTTCGACATTTGACCCACCCCCGAAGCGGCTGCGCCGCTTCCCCCTCAAGGGGGCGCCCCCAGCGGCCCGGCAAAGCCGGTTCCGCGGCGGCCGCTTGAACGACGGAGAAATTCCCCATGGCATCCAAGACATTCGACGTCATCGTCATCGGCGCTGGCCCCGGTGGCTACATCGCCGCCATCCGCGCCGCGCAACTCGGCTTCAATGTGGCCTGCATCGATGCCTGGCAAAACGCCAGCGGCGGCCCGGCGCCGGGTGGCACCTGCACCAACGTGGGCTGCATCCCCAGCAAGGCGCTGCTGCAAAGCAGCGAGCATTTCGACCACGCCGGCCACCACTTTGCCGACCACGGCATCGGGCTGTCGAACCTGAGCATCGACTTTGCCAAGATGCTGGGCCTCAAGGACAACGTGGTAAAACAGAACAACGACGGCATCCTCTACTTGTTCAAGAAGAACAAGGTCAGCTTCTTCCACGGCCTGGGGGCATTTGCCAAGGCGGTGGATGGGGGCTATGAAATTTCTGTCAGCGGCCCAAAAGCCGACACAGCGACCGACACACTGGTCGGCAAGCACATCATCGTGGCCACCGGCTCGAATGCGCGGGCGCTGCCGGGGGCTGATTTCGACGAAGACCGCATCCTGTCGAACGACGGCGCATTGCGCATCGCCAGCGTGCCCAAGACCCTGGGCGTGGTTGGCTCGGGTGTGATCGGGCTGGAGATGGGCTCGGTCTGGCGCCGCCTGGGCGCAGACGTGACGGTGCTCGAAGCCATGCCCGGCTTCCTGGCGGCGGTGGACGACGGTGTGGCCAAAGAGGCGCTGAAGGCCTTCACCAAGCAAGGCTTGAAGTTCGCGTTCGGCGTCAACATCAACGAGGTCAAGGCCGGAAAAAAAGGCGTGGTGGTCAGCTACACCGATGCCAAGGGCGAGGCGGTGAAGCTTGACGTGGAGCGGCTGATCGTCTCCATCGGCCGGGTGCCGAACACCACTGGGTTGAATGCGCAGGCCGTGGGGCTGACGCTGGACGAACGCGGCACCATCGCCGTCGATGGCGACTGCAAAACCAACCTGCCGAATGTGTGGGCCGTCGGCGACGTGGTGCGTGGCCCGATGCTGGCGCACAAGGCCGAAGAAGAGGGCGTGGCGGTGGCCGAGCGCATTGCCGGCCAGCATGGCCATGTCAACTTCAACACCATCCCGTGGGTGATCTACACCGCGCCCGAGATCGCCTGGGTCGGCCAGACCGAGCAGCAACTCAAGGCCGACGGCCGGGCCTACAAGGCCGGGCAGTTCCCGTTCCTGGCCAATGGCCGGGCACGCGCGCTGGGCGACACCACCGGCTTCGTCAAGTTCCTGGCCGACGCCAAGAGCGATGAAATCCTGGGCGTGCACATCGTCGGCCCGATGGCCAGTGAGCTGATCGCCGAAGCCGTGGTGGCAATGGAATTCAAGGCCAGCGCCGAAGACATTGCGCGCATCTGCCATGCCCACCCCAGCTTGAGCGAGGCCACCAAGGAAGCCGCGCTCGCCGTCGACAAACGCACGCTCAACTTCTGAGCAAGGCCCGAGGCAGCCGGCGTGGGTGTCCGCGAGCTGTATGCCGCCACGCTGGCCGAGCGTGGCTACAGCGCTGACCCGGCGCAGCTTCACGCCATCGACGCGCTGGAGCGTTGCGAGGACGAATGGGCGGCCTACAAGGCGCGGCGCGGCAATGCGCTGACCAAGATGCTGGTGCGCCCGCCGATCCCGCGTGGTGTGTACATGCACGGCGGCGTGGGCCGGGGCAAGAGCTTCCTGATGGACTGCTTCTTCCAGGCTGTGCCGCTGCAGCGCAAGACCCGGCTGCACTTCCATGAGTTCATGCGCGAGGTGCACCGCGAGCTGCAGGATCTCAAGGGCACGGTCAACCCGCTCGATGAGCTGGGCAAGCGCATCGCCCGCAAGTTCAGGCTGATCTGCTTCGACGAATTCCATGTCGCCGACGTCACCGACGCGATGATCCTGCACCGGCTGCTGGACGCGCTGTTCGCCAACCGGGTGTCGATCATCACCACCAGCAACTTTGCACCCGATGCGCTGTACCCCAACGGCCTGCACCGTGACCGCATCCTGCCGGCAATCGAACTGCTGAAACACAAGCTGGAAGTGGTGAACGTCGACAACGGCTGTGACTACCGCCGCCGCACGCTGGAGCAGGCGCAGCTGTACCACACGCCACTGGGCCCCGAGGCCGATGCGGCGCTGGCGGCCACCTTCAACCAGCTGGCCGAGGCCCGCGACGCTGACCCGCTGCTGCACATCGAACACCGTGAACTGCGGGCGCTGCGCCGCGCCGGCGGTGTGGTGTGGTTTGATTTCCGCACCCTGTGCGGCGGGCCACGCTCGCAGAACGACTATCTGGAGATTGCGCAGCAGTTCCACACCGTGGTGCTGAGCGGCGTGCCGCAGATGCCGCCGAAGTTTGCCAGCGAGGCGCGGCGCTTCACGCTGCTGGTCGATGTGCTGTACGACCGGCGCGTCAACCTGGTGATGTCGGCCGCCGTGCCGGCCGAGCAGCTCTACACCGAAGGCCCGTTGGCGCATGAGTTTGCACGCACCGTCTCGCGGCTGCAGGAGATGCGCTCAGCCGAGTACCTGGCGCTGCAGCGGCGCGACGTGGACACGCGCATCACATGAGCTGGACAGCAGGCCTGCTGCAAACGGCGCTGGCGTGTGCTGCAACGCTGTGCCTGGGCAGCGCTGCAGCAACAACATCGACAGCCACACCAGCGCCCGACGCCGCCGAGCGCCAGCGCATCAGCAGCGAGCGCCAGGCGGTGGAGGCCCGCTTCGAGGCGGCGCAGCGTGATTGCGCCGGCCGCTTCCTGGTCAATGACTGCCTGGACAACGCCCGCCAGGCGCGCCGGTTGGCGCTGGAGCCGTTGCAGCGCCAACAGCATCTGCTGGACGACGCCCGCCGCCGGGCCCGCGCCGCAGATCGGCTGCAGGCGATCCAGGCACGCGATGCAGCGCCGCGGCCGGGCGCCAGCGCCGCGCCTGCGGCCAGTGTGCCCAGCCCCAACGCCGCAGCAGCAGCGGCGCCCGCCAGCGGCCCGGCGTTGCGGCGCGCTGTGCGCAGCCCCGCCAATGTGGCGGCTGCCGACGCGCAGGCCCGGCAGCGCCAGGCGCGCGCGCAGCAACGTGCCTTGGCGGCAGAGGCCCGCCAGCAAGCGGTGCAGGCGCGCCAGCAAGCGGTGCAGGCGCGCAACGCCCGGCGTGATGCCAAGAAGCCAGCGGCGGCCGGCCTGCCGGTGCCGGGCGCGTCGGCGCCCTGAGCGCACGCACCCGCGTCAGGAAATCAGCTCGACCTTGACCATCGCCAGCGACAGGTTGTCGCCATGGCCGTTGGCGCGCTGGCGGGCGCGCGTCACCATCATGTCGCTGGCGTCGCGCGGGGCAAAGCTGTTGACATACATGCCCAGCTCACGCGGGGTGAAGTAGTGCCACAGGCCGTCGCTGCAGCACATCAGCGTGTCGCCGGGCAGCAGGGCATCGATGTGGTGCAGCGTCACCGGTGGGTCGGCCTGGGTGCCCAGGCAGCCGGTCAGCAGGTTGCTTTGTGGATGGCTGTTGGCACCGTCTTCGGTGAGCTTGCCTTCGTCGATCAGCCGCTGCACATACGAGTCATCCAAGGTGCGGCTGACCAGGTCACCACCGCGGAAGTGGTACACGCGTGAATCGCCGGCATGCACCACCACGCAGCCCAGGCCCGGGCCCAGCAAAAACGCGGCCACCGTGCTGTGCGGCTCTTCTTCGGCGGTGATGGCGGTCAGCTTGATCATCAGGTGCGCTTCCAGCACCAGCTGGCGCAACAGTTCGTCGGCCGTGTCCTTGGCCGGCACATGGCGGTCAAACAGTTGCTGTGCGGTCAGCACCACCTGGTCAGCCGCCTTGCGGCCACCACTCTTGCCACCCATGCCGTCGGCCAGCACCGCCAGCAGGCAGTCTTTGGCGCGGGCGTGCCGCAGGATCTGCACCTGGTCCTGCTGGTACGGCCGGTCGCCCTTGTGCAGGGCGGTGGCCGCCAGCAAACGGTAGGCCAGGGGGGCTTGCGGCAGCACGGCATTCATGGGGCAGGACTATAAACTCGGGCCTCTGATGGACCATGAGCCCGCCGCCCACACCAACCTGCGCTCGCCGCAGCGTGAACTGATCGAGCTGCGCATGGCCCATGCCGACCTGGACAACCTGATCGACATCGCCGCCGCGAAGATGCCCGACGATGACTTGGCGCTGCGCCGGCTGAAAAAGCGCCGCCTGATGCTGCGTGACCAGATCGCCCGGCTCGAAGTGGCGCTCGACCCGCCGGAACCGGCGTGACATGGCACCCCCCCGAAGCGCCTGCGGCGCTCCCCCCCAGGGGGGCACCGCCAGCGGCCCGGCAAAGCCGGTTCCGCGGCGGTCGCTTGCTGGGTGCGGATGCATGCCACCACGTTGACTGCGCTTGGCGTGCAAACCAGTTGGTTTGATGCAGCCTGAAACGGACGTTGGCGACCTGGCCCGCGCCACCCGCGACGCCCTGGGCCCACATGGCGCGCTGGCCCAGGCCGACCCGGGCTTTGTCGAGCGTGATGTGCAGCAGCAACTGGCTGCCGCCATGGCCAGCGCGGTTGATGAGCGCGCCACCCTGGTGGCCGAGGCCGGCACCGGTGTGGGCAAGACATTCGCCTACCTGGTGCCGCTGCTGCTGTCGGGCCGGCGCGCGCTGGTGTCCACCGCCACCAAGAGCCTGCAGGACCAGTTGTTCCTGCGTGACCTGCCGCGCCTGCGCGCCGCGCTGCGCTTGCCCTCGCGCATCGCCCTGCTCAAGGGCCGCAGCAGCTACCTGTGCCTGCACCGCCTGCAGCAGGCACGAGAGACCGGCAGCTTGCCTGACCGGTTTGCAGTGCGCGCGCTGGCCCGCATCGAGACCTGGGCCGCCGCCACCCGCAGCGGTGACCTGGCCGAGATCGACGGCCTGGACGACCGCAGCCCGGTGATCCCGCTGGTCACCTCCACCCGCGACAACTGCCTGGGCCAGGATTGCCCGCAGTTGCAGAACTGCCATGTGGTCAAGGCCCGGCGCGAGGCGATGGCCGCCGACCTGGTGGTGGTCAACCACCACCTGTTCTTTGCCGACCTGTCGCTGCGCGACAGCGGCGTGGCCGAATTGCTGCCCACGGTGGACGCGGCAGTGTTCGACGAAGCCCACCAGCTGGTGGAGACCGGCCTGCAGTTCATGGGCACGCTGCTGTCGAGCAACCAGGTGATCGACTTCGGCCGTGACCTGCTGGCAGCCGGCCTGGCCCATGCCCGTGGTCAGGCCGATTGGCAGCAAGTGGCCGGTGGCCTGGACAAGGCCGCGCGTGAGCTGCGCCTGGCCTGCGCCGGGCCGCTGCGTGATGTCAAGGGCATGCTCAAGCTGCGCTGGGACGAGCGCGCCGACGACGCCGCTTTCAGCAGCGCGCTGCAAGGCCTGGCCAGCGCGGCCGACGCAGCGCGTGACGCGGCCCGACTGGTCGAAGCCAGCGCACCCGATTTCACCCGCCTGGCCGAGCGTGCCGAGCGCATCGCCAGCCTGGCCCATGGCTTTGTGCCGCCGGCGGCGGTCGACCGGGTGCGCTGGATCGACCTGGGGCCGCGCGATGCGCGGCTGGTCGACAGCCCGCTGCACATCCGCGACCTGTTCACCGAGCAACGCGCGCTGGCGCCACGGGCCTGGATCTTCACCTCGGCCACGCTGGGCAGTGACGACGCGCTGACCTGGTTCAGCGAATCGGCGGCGCTGGAAGACGCCCGCAAGCTGCGGGTGGGCAGCCCGTTTGACTACCCGGCCCATGCCCGCACCTGGGTGCCGCCGCGCTTTCCCAAGCCCAATGAGCCGGGCCACCCGGCGGCAGTGGGCGCGCTGGCCGCGCGCCTGGCCGGCCGGCTGGGCGGCCGCACCTTTGTGCTGACGACCACGCTGCGTGTGCTGCCGCTGATCGCCCAGGCGCTGACCGATGCGGCGTTGGCCGCCGGCACGCCATTGACCGTGCTGGTGCAGGGCACGCACCCCAAGCGCAGCCTGCTCAAGCGCTTTCTCGACACGCCCGGCAGCGTGCTGGTGGGCTCGGCCAGTTTCTGGGAAGGCATCGACGTGCCTGGCGCCGCGCTGCAATGTGTGCTGATCGACAAGCTGCCCTTCCCGCCGCCGCATGACCCATTGGTGCAAGCGCGCTGCAAAGAGCTGGAGTCGCGCGGGCGCGACCCATTCAACGATTACTTCGTGTCCGAAGCTGCGATTGCGCTGAAGCAGGGCGCCGGCCGCCTGATCCGCAGCGAGACCGACCTGGGCCTGCTGGTGATCACCGACCCGCGCCTGCGTCAGATGCCCTATGGCCGCAAGCTGCGTGCCGCGCTGCCGGCGATGGGCACGCTCGACACCGAGGCCGATGCGCTGGCCTGGCTGGACGAGATTGCTGCCGTCAACGCCAGCCGCTGAGGCTTACCAGAACTGCCACCATGCGCGTTCAGGCAAACGCACACCGTCCTTGATGAAGCGCGTGGCCGGGTAGTTTTGCTTGAGCACGCGCTCGGCGTCGCTGCGCAACTGCGTCAAACCCAGGCGGTCGTAGCTGGCGGCCATGATGTACAGCGCTTCTTCGACCGACGGGGTCTGTGGGTAGTCACGCACCGCCAACTGGGCCCGGTTGGCAGCGGCCAGGTAGGCCTGGCGGCGGTAGTAGTAGCGCGCCACGTACAGCTCGTACTCGGCCAGCGCATTGACCGTGTAGGCCATGCGGGCACGGGCGTCATCGCTGTACTTCGATTGCGGAAAGGCCTGCACCAGCTGCTCGAAGGCCTGGTACGAATCACGCGATGCCTGCTGGTCGCGTTCAGACAGGCTCTGGCGCGAAATGCCGCTCAGGAAACCCATGGTCTCGTTGAAATTGACCACGCCCTTCAAGTACAGCGCGTAATCCATCGCCGGGCTGGACGGATGCAGGCGGACGAAGCGGTCGAGCACGCTGATGGCTTCAACCCGCTCGTTCAAGCGCCATTTGGCGTAGGCGATGTCCAGCATCGCCTGCTGCGCCAGCAGCGTGCCGGCGGCGCGGCCCTCCACCTTCTCCAGCTGCTTGACGGCCTGGTCCCAGGCGCCCGATGCCAGCTCGTCCTTGGCGTCTGCATACAATTTCTCGGCGCTGTTGCGGTCATCGCCCTTGGGCGTGCTGCCGCAGCCCGCCAGCACCGCCAGCACCGCCAGCGCCACCACCACCACCATCCAGCGCGCCGCAGTTGGCGGCAAAACCTTGAGCACGTTCATCGGTGTCGGCGGCCGCACAACGGCCGGCATCCTTCCAGGGCAAGTCCACAAAGGTCACGATTCTAATGGTGCCACCCCCGGGCCCCGGGCCTGCAGAAGCCGCTGCCGCGCCGCTTGCATGGGACGCTGCGCTGGCCGACGAGGCTGCGGCCGATGAGGCTGCCGCCGATGCCGAAGTGCGCCAGTCGGTGGTGGCAGCCGCCCAGCATGGCCAGCGGCTGGACAAGCTGCTGGTCGCCCTGGCGCCTGAGTTCTCGCGCAGCTGGCTGCAGCAGTTGATCGGCCGTGGCCATGTGCAGGTGGGCGGCCAGGTGCAGACCACGCCGGCACGCAAGCTGCGCGCCGGCCAACATCTGCAGGTGGCGCTGGTGCCCACCGCTGAAAGCCTGGCCTTCCGCGCCGAGCCGATGGCGCTGGCGCTGGTCTATGAAGATGCGCAGTTGCTGGTGCTCGACAAGCCGGTGGGCCTGGTGGTGCACCCGGCGCCGGGGCATTGGCAGGGCACCTTGCTCAACGGCCTGCTGGCCCACCATGCCGGTGCGGCGCTGCTGCCGCGCGCTGGCATCGTGCACCGGCTCGACAAGGACACCAGCGGCCTGATGGTGGTGGCCAAGACGCTGCCGGCGATGACCGCGCTGGTGCGGCAGATTGCGGCGCGCGACGTCAAGCGGGTGTACCTGGCGCTGGCGCACGGGCGGGTGGCCTGGCCCAGCGCCAGCATCGACGCACCGATCGGCCGCGACCCGGCATCGCGCCTGCGCATGGCGGTGGTGGCCAGTGGCAAACCGGCGCGCACCGACGTGCAGCGCCTGGGCGTGGGCGACGACGGCGGCGGTGGCAGCGTCTCGGCACTGCGCTGCCGCTTGCACAGCGGCCGCACGCACCAGATCCGCGTGCATCTGGCATCGCGTGGCCACGCGCTGGTGGCCGATCTGCTGTACGGCGGGCGGCCGCTGCTGGGCCTGCAGCGCCAGGCCCTGCATGCCGCCGAGCTGGCCTTCGCCCACCCCGACGATGGCCGGCCAATGGCCTTTGCCGCGCCGCTGCCGGCTGACCTGGCGGCTGCCTGGGCGGCATTGAAAGCGCCCGGCCTGGCGCCGTGACGCTGTGCTGAACATGGCAGCTGCATTCGCGGGGTACACTCGCGCAACACATTGATGGTGAACGGCGGCGATGCCAACGCAGCGCGCCGGCATCAACAAGCCCGCAGGCGGGCTGCCATCCGGCCCAGCCAGCAATCCAGACCAGGCGCGCAGAAACTGCCGCTGTCTTTTCCGGGTGCTATCGGCCCCGGCCTTCGTCGCAGTTCCCGTGCGCAGCGGCCCGAAAGTGCAGCTGCCCGGCGCCGAGCAGGCGCCACACCCGAGCACCACGCCACAGACTTTTGCCCGCCGTTGCCCGCAACGGCCCCAAGGTGAACAGAGGTTCATGAACACCCACGAGGCCAAGCGCGTCCTCGAGACCGCGCTGATCTGCGCCCAGCAGCCACTGCCGCTGCGCGACATGCGCAACCTGTTCGATGATCAGGTTGGTGCTGACACCTTGCGTGGCCTGCTCGACGAGCTGGTGCAGGACTGGCAAGGCCGTGGTGTCGAACTGGTGGCGCTGGCCTCGGGCTGGCGCTTTCAAAGCCGGCCCGAGATGCGTTTCTGGCTCGACCGGCTGCACCCCGAAAAGCCGCCGCGCTACTCGCGCGCGGCGATGGAGACCCTGGCCATCATTGCCTACCGCCAGCCCGTGACACGTGGCGACATCGAAGACATCCGCGGCGTCACGGTCAGCAGCCAGATCGTCAAGCAGCTCGAAGACCGTGGCTGGATCGAAGCCATCGGCTACCGCGAGGCACCGGGCCGGCCGGCGCTGTACGCCACCTCGCGGCAGTTTCTCGATGACCTGGGCCTGCAGCGGCTCGACCAGCTGCCGGTGCAAGACGGCTTGCCGAGCGCGGCGGTGTTCGACCCCGGCACGGCCGGCCAGCATTCACTGCTGGACGACGGCGCGCCGGCCGATGCGGCGCCAGCCGATCCCCAAATTGATGTCCCTGTTCCCGATTCCTTCCCTGCCGCGCCCGCGCCGCAGGCCGACAGTTCTCCCCCCGCAGCACCCGCATGACCATGTCCGATTCCGACCAGCCCCTGTCTGACCTGCCGGGTGCTGCTGCGCCCGCCGAGCCCACCGCCGACGCCGCAGCCAAGCCGCGCCGTAAGCGGGTGGCCAAAGCCGTGGAGGCCGTGGAGGCCGTGGAGGCCGTGCAGGCCGTGGAGGCCGTGGAGGCCGTGCAGGCGGCCGCTGCCGACATGCCCGCGCCTGCCGCTGTGGCTGCGGTGGCTGAAGACACCGGGCCAGAGGCCGCCGCCAAGCCGAAGCGGGCACGCCGCAAGCCGGCCGACGTGGCTGCGGCTGCCGCCGATTCAGCGCCCGCGCCAACCGACGCCGCGCCGGCGCCAGTGGCAGCACCTGAGGCCCCAGCGCCGGCAGCGCTTGCCAATGCCGAAGTCACCAGCGCTGACACCACCGGCATCGCCACCAGCACTGGCGATGCTTCTGCCGACGCCGACGCCGACGCCGACACCGACGCCGACGGCCCGCGCAAGCGCAACCGCAACCGCCGCCGCGGGCGCCGTGGTGGTGCCGAGCGCGGCCCGCGCGACGACGCCGCGCCCGGCGACGTTGCCCAGGTCCTCACCGTCAGCGCCGATGCCGCCGACGACGATGCCGATGACGCCGACGACGACAGCCCCGGCGCAGCGCCGGCCGAGCAGCCGCCGGCCCTGCCCAAGGACGTGGGCGAGACCTTTGCCGCCGTGCTGTCGGGCGACTACGACGCCCTGCCGATCGAGCTGCCCGCCGCCGACGCCGAGCGCCGCGTGCTGGCCGCCGAGCCCGACGCGCCCAAGCTGCACAAGGTGCTGGCGCAGGCCGGCATCGGCTCGCGCCGCGACATGGAGGCACTGATCGCCGAGGGCCAGGTGATGGTCAATGGCCAGGTGGCGCACACCGGCCAGCGCATCTCGTTCGGTGACCGCATCAGCGTGGCTGGCCGCTTGATCAAGGTGCGCATCGCGCCGCCGCCGCCACGCATCATTGCCTACCACAAGCCGGTGGGCGAGGTCGTCACCCATGACGACCCGCAGCACCGGCCCACGGTGTTCCGGCGCTTGCCGCGCCTGCCGCATGGCAAGTGGCAATCGGTGGGCCGGCTCGACATCAACACCGAAGGCCTGCTGCTGTTCACCAACTCGGGTGAGCTGGCCAACCAGCTGATGCACCCGCGCTTTGGCGTCGAGCGTGAATACGCGGTGCGGGTGCTGGGCACGCTGACCGCCGAAGCCAAGGCGCGGCTGATCGACGGCGTCGACATCGACGGCCAGCGCGCCAGCTTCAAGTCCATCGAGGACGGTGGCGGCGAGGGTGTGAACCACTGGTACCGGGTGGTCATCACCGAAGGCCGCAACCGTGAGGTGCGCAAGCTGTTCGACAAGGTGGGCCTGGGCGTGAGCCGGCTGATCCGCATCCGCTATGGCTGCGTCGTGCTGCCGCGTGGCCTCAAGCGCGGCGTGTTCGTCGACCTGAACGAGGCCGATGTGCGCGAGGTGCGGCGCCTGGCCGGCAATGCGCGGGAGCAGCAGGCCGAGGTGCGGGCGCCGAAGCCAGCGCGCCAGGACGGCCCACGTGACGGGTCGCGTGAGGGGCCACGCGACGGGCCACGCGACGGCCCCGGCCAGCAAACCTTGGTGCAGCACTTGGTGATGTTGCAGTAGCCGATGCCGTGCGCCTGCTTCAACTCGGCCAGCCGGTTCTCCGTGTCGAGCGGATGCATCTCCAGCGCGGCG